>NZ_JBHURI010000006.1:47353-82757 GCF_042673425.1 Agromyces sp. NPDC056965
CCTAAGAGGGGCCGCCGCCCGACCCGGGCGCACCCCGCCCCCACCCGCCGGGGGCCGCGGGGGGCCCCGGCGGCGCCGGCGCCCCCCTGCCCCGCGCCCACCGCCGGGTCATCGGTGATCGTGTCGTAGACGAACACGTTGAGGTACATGTTCTCGACCGTCCACGCGATCTGGCCGACGAGGCCGACGAGCGCGAGCACCGCCCAGCGCCGCGCGCCGAGCCGGCTTGCACGGCCCGCCTGGGTCGTGCCCGGATCCGTGGACGTCGTCGTCACGGGTGCATCCTCTCCGCCGACGGGTCGGCGCTTCGGTGTTACAGGGGTCGCCGCGTCACTCCGCAGCCGTGTCGGACGCCTTCACGAGCTGTCCGCCCGCGAGTCCGGCGAGGATCGAGCCGACGTCGAGTCCCGTCAGGGACTTGACGACCTCGGTGCCCTCGCCGAGCACCTGGCCGACGGTCTTCGTGATCGCGCTCGCGCCATCGGTCGACACGACGGTGAGGGTCTTGATGTTCGAGATCGGCTCCGCAGCAGCGCGCACGATCTCGGGCAGTCGCGAGATGATCTCCTGCGCGAGGGCGGCCTCGCCGTACTTCTTCAGCGCGATGGCCTTGGCGTCGGTGGCGGCGGCCTCGGCGAGACCCTCGGCCTGGATGGCTGCAGCGCGGGCCTCGCCGTCGGCGCGGATACCTGCGGCGAGTGCGACCTGGCGATCGCGCTCGGCCTCACCGGCGAAGCGAACCGAGGTGGCGGATGCCTCGGCATCCTGGACCGCGGCGACCTTGTTGGCCTCGGCGATCTTGGTGCGCTTGTACGCCTCGGCCTCGGTGCTCGCATTCGCGGCGTCGCGGAGGGCCGTGGCTCGCTGCACCTCGGCGTAGGCCTCGGCTTCGGCGGGCTTGCGGATCTCGATGTCGAGACGCTCCTGCGTCACGAGCGCCTGCTCCGAGAGCGCGTCGCGCTCCTGCACGGCGACCAGTTTGTCCTGCTCGGCCTTCGCGAGCTGGCCGGATGCCTCGGCCTCGGCGTTGGCCCGATCGGTCTCGGCCTTGATGGTGGCCTGCTTCAGGCTCAGCGCCTTCTGGCGCTCGGCGACCTGCTCTGCGGCCTCGATGCGTGCGAACTCGCTGACCCGGGCGGCCTCGGCCTCGCTCACCTCGGCGACCTGGCGTGCGCGGGCGGCCTCTGCACGGCCGAGGTTCGCGAGGTACTCGCTGCCGGGCGTCGAGATGTCCGAGATGTTCAGCAGGTCGACCTGGAGGCCCTGCTCCACGAGGTCGGTCTTGGTCTCGGCGACGACGCGATCGGAGAGGCTCTTGCGATCGGAGATGATCTGCTCGATCGTCATGTCGCCGACGATCGAACGAAGCGAGCCCTCGAGGGACTCTTTGATGATCTCGGTGAGCAGGCTCTGCTGCGAGAGGAATCGCTGGGCCGCACGGCGCACGCCGTCTTCGGTGCCGCTGACCTTGAAGTTGATCGACGCCTTGATGGCGATCTTGATGCGGTTCTTGTCGACGCCCTCGACGGTGATGCCGATCTGGCGCTGTTCGAGCGAGATCGCGAACCCCTGCTGCAGGATCGGCCAGACGAAGGTGCGGCCGCCGATGACGACGCGCTGCGCCGATGACTGCTCGGGTGCAGCGCGGCCGGCCCCGCGACCGACGATGACGAGCGCCTCGTTCGGCGGCACTCGGCGGATGCGACGGGCGATGAAGGTCAGCAGTGCGAGCAGAGCGATGACGATCG
The DNA here is from genome assembly GCF_042673425.1 of Agromyces sp. NPDC056965. NCBI lineage: Bacteria > Bacillati > Actinomycetota > Actinomycetes > Micrococcales > Microbacteriaceae > Agromyces > Agromyces sp. NPDC056965. The sequence goes on from NZ_JBHURI010000006.1 coordinate 49,102, forward strand.
CGACGACCGAGATCACCTGGATCAACAGGGGGGAGAGCATCGTGGTTCCTTTCGGGAGGAGACGCAGGGCGGGGTGGTGCAGGGGAATCGGGTGGGGGAGGACGAGCCGCGGGCGGTCGTCAGCCCGCGACGACCTTCACGCGGCTGCCGGCGTGCTCGACGACGCGCACACGGGCGCCTTCTGAGATCGGCTCGTCGGAGTACGCGAGCCGGCGCTCGAGCTCGCCGGGGCCGTCGAGGCTCACTTCGCCGCCCGACGTGGTGACGTCGGACCGTGCGACGCCCGAGAGGCCGACCGCCGAGGCGGGCACCCCGTCGGAGCTCCGGGTGAGGTTTCGGATCGCGAGCACGCTGAGCAGGTACGCGACCGCGGCGAGCACGATCGACAGCACGTACACCCAGACGAGGTCGAGTCCCATGCTGGCCACGAGCGCACCGGATGCGCCGAACACGACCATGCCGACGGCGAGTGCAGTGCCCGAGAGGGCGCCGTCGCCGATCTCGAGGTGATCGAAGATGTCGCCGAGCACGAGCGAGATGACGAGGAGGACGAGACCGATGCCTCCGACGATGAGGAACGGAAGGAGCATCGACTGCCTCTCTGCGCGCGCGAAAACCCGGGCAGAGGGGGTGCTCGGGTGGGTACACCCTATCGGGCTGCGAGGCTGGGCGCAGCAGCGGATGCGCCGACCGCGTCAGACGTCTGCCGCGGCCGGCATCGCGGCGCTCAGACGGCGTGCTGCTGCGGCACCAGCAGCGCATCGACGGCAGCGTCGCCGCGGATGCGCCGCATGATCGAGACGACCTCGTCGGCGACCGCGATCGTGAGGCTGCGGCAGACGATGCTGTACGGGCCGAGTGGCTCGAGACCGCCGGCGCGGATCCGGACGACCTCCCAGCCGACCTCGCGCAGCGCTTCGTCCTTCTCGACGTCGGACGCCTCCTTCAAGCCGAGGTGCGCTCGCCTCGAACGGCCGGGATCGTCGTATTCGACGGCGATGCGCAGCTGGGGCACGAGGATGTCGGGCCAGACCTCCTGTTTGCCGTAGAACATCCGCGCGGTGCGCACGACGTTCACCCGGTGATGGAGGCGGATGCGTTCGCCCAGGAGCATCCGCAGGCGCTGCTCGACCTGCGAGGTGCCGAGCCGCAGCCCGGGCTTCATGAAGGCGACTCCGGCCTCGCGTCGTGCACCCGGCGCGGCGGCGTTCGACCGGCACTTCGCGCAGCTCGGACCGGTCAGCACCTCGCCGACCGTCGCAGGATATCGATCGTGACCCCGAGCGCAGCGCCAGTCGTAGCTCGCTCCGATGCGCGTCTCGCGGGCGAGGGCGGCGCGCTGCGGTGGTGCGACGCGGGAGAGCAGCTCGGCGCGCGAGCGCTGCGTCTCGTGCAGCAGCATGCAGAGCGGGCACACCCGCGTGAGCGCGACGGTACCCGCGGCGCCCGGCTCGGCACCGTGCCCGCAGCGGAAGCTCACCGCGACCATCGGCACCGCCTGTTTTCGTTCATGCCGTCATCCTCGCCGCTGCCACCGACATGATGGGGGCGAGGCATGTCGGACGCGCACGCGAGAATGGAGCCATGCGGATCGTGGTCGGTGCGATGGGGCCCGGCCGGGTCGGATTCGTCGACCCCGCCGCCTCCAGCGCACCCTTCGAGACGGTGCCGCTGCCGCAGTTCGCGACCGTCGTGCGCGCCCTCGAGTCGACGCACCGCCCCCGCTGGATCTGGGCCGACACCCGCCGTTGGTATCCGCGCCTCCTCACCGAGGGGGTGCGGGTCGATCGCTGCCACGACCTCGTCCTCGCCTCCGCGATCCTCGACCATTCCATCGCGACGACGTCGGCTCGCGACGGCGGCATGCACCCGCGACCCGAGTGGCTGCCTCTCGGGCCGGCCGAGGCCGGGCAATCGGCAGCGGTCGTGCCCGCGGCATCCGCTTCGCACTCGGCGCTCTTCGATCTCCTCGACTTCGACGGCGAGGCGGATGATTCGGAGCCCGAGCCCGCCGCGGGCCCTCGCGACGTGCTCGGGGTGCCCGTCGAGGCCGTGCTCGCCGAGCACGCACGACAGCTCGCCCTCGTCGCAGCGTCGGAGCGGCCCGGTGCGCTCCGGCTGCTGCTCGCGGCGGAATCGGCGGGCGCGCTCATCGGCGCCGAGCTGCACGCCGCCGGCCTGCCATGGCATCGCGGGGTGCACGAGCGCGTGCTCGAGACCGAGCTCGGCCCGAAGCCGGCGCCCGGCCGCAAGCCGGCCCGCATGGAGGAGCTCGCAACCGAGGTGCGCACCCTGCTGGGCGCCCCCGCCGTGAATCTCGATTCGCAGGTCGAGCTGCTGAGGGCGCTGCGTCGAGCGGGCATCCAGGTCGAGTCGACGAGCCGCTGGGAGTTGCGCGAGCACGAGCATCCGGCGATCGAGCCGCTCGTCGCGTACAAGAAGCTGTCGCGACTGCTCAGCGCGAATGCCTGGTCGTGGCTCGACGAATGGGTGGTCGACGGCCGGTTCCGGCCCGACTACGTTCCCGGAGGCACCGCCACCGGGCGGTGGGCGACGTCGGGCGGAGGCGCCCTGCAGCTGCCGAAGAACGTGCGCAGCGCGGTCGTCGCCGACCCCGGCTGGTCGCTCGTCGTCGCCGATGCCGCCCAGCTCGAGCCGCGAGTGCTCGCCGGCATGGCCCACGACGAGGCGATGGCCGCAGCGGGCAGGGGCCGCGACTTCTACAGCGGCATCGTCGGTGCGGGCGTCGTCGAGACCCGTGATCAGGCGAAGGTCGCGATCCTCGGCGCCATGTACGGGGCGACGACCGGCGAGAGCGGTCGCCTCGTGCCGCGCCTGGCACGCGCCTACCCGCGCGCGATGGCGCTCGTCGATCGAGCCGCCGCCGACGGCGAGCGCGGTGCCAGCGTCACGACGCTCCTCGGCAGGTCGTCGCCCTTGCCGGGCGCCGAGTGGCGTGCCGCGCAGTCGCTCGCCTCGCAACCCGACGCGACGCCGGCCGACGAACGACGTGCACGTTCCCGCGCGCGCGACTGGGGCCGCTTCACTCGCAACTTCGTCGTGCAGGGCACCGCCGCCGAATGGGCGCTCTGCTGGATGGCCGGCCTCCGTTCGAAGCTCGTCGCGATCGCGGGCGATGCCGCCGAGCCGGGTGCGATCGCGGCTCGCTCCAGTGCGGCATTCGAGCGCGTCCCGCACCTCGTCTACTACCTGCACGACGAGATCATCGTGCACACTCCGACCGAGTACGCCGATGCCGTCGCGGCCGCGGTGATGGAGTCCGCGACCGCTGCCGGCAGGCTGCTCTTCGGCGACTTCCCCGTGGAGTTCCCGCTCGACCTCGCGATCGTCGAGAGCTACGCGTCGGCTGACGCCTGAGGTGCGCCGGGCTCGGAGCCGGGGAGCTCGGAGGCCGCCGATCTCGTCGAAGGCCGCCGTCCGCGTCGGGGCCGCTCCAATCGTGGTGCGAAGGCGAGATCGTGCCGGGCCGTGACCGCCTCCACCTCGTCGAGCCAAGCCAGCGCCCCACGGGCGCGCGCGACCTCGGCGGCGGCGGCCAGCGCCGCGAGTCGAGCGAGCGGGCTCACGTCGTCACCGGCACGGTCGTCGACTTCGGCACGAGCGGATGCCTCGACGGCGCGCTCCTGCCAGCGCACGCGCTCCGCCTCGACGATCGGACCGGCGTCGACGCCCGGCAACGATGCCGCCACGAGCACGCGATCGACGGTCTCATCCCACGGGTCGCTGCCCGAGGCATCCGTGCCGGAGAACCAGGCCGACGTCGCGGCCGCGCCCGTCTTCGTCGCACGGTAGAGGGGGAGGCCGTCGTCGGTGGCGCCCGCCGATTCGATCAGGCCCTGCTTGCCGAGCCGCTCGAGCGTCGCATAGCTCTGCCCGACGTTGACCTCTCGCCGACCGCCCGTGCGCTCGGCGAGCTCGCCGTGCAGCTGGAACCCGTAGCCCGGGCCGCCCGAGAGCAGGGCGAGCAGTGCGTCGCGAACAGCCATTCGTACTCCGATCGAGGTCAACGTTTCACTGAGTATACGGTTTCGAACCTTGTCAATGCGCCTGATGCGGGGCATAATCGGCGGTGACGGCTCGCTCGTCGACAACCGAATACCGTCATCTGTCCGTCTGAGGTCGTTGGGGAAGACGCACCTCGAGAACGGAGACAGACATGACGAAGAATGCCACGCGGGCAGTGCGCACCGCGCGAGGCGTGCTGTTCGTGCACTCCTCGCCGAGGGCGCTGTGTCCGCATGTCGAGTGGGCCGCCGGCACCGCCCTCGGTGTCGCCGTGAACTTCGACTGGAACGAGCAGCCGGTGCTTCGCGGTGCCATGCGCGCGGAGTTCTACTGGGAGGGCGAAGCCGGCAGCGGCGCGAAACTCGCCTCGGCGCTGCGCGGCTGGGAGCAACTGCGCTTCGAGGTGAGCGAGGACCCGACCCCCGGCTCCGATGGCGCGCGATGGATGCACACGCCCGAACTCGGCGTCTTCTTCGCCCAGACCGACACCGCGGGGAACACCGTGGTGCCCGAGGACCGCATCCGATACGCGATGGAGGTCGGCGGCACCGACCCCATCGAGCTGCACCGCGAACTGCGCCTCGCCCTCGGTCAGGCGTGGGACGACGAACTCGAACCGTTCCGTCACGCGAGCGACTTCGCCCCGGTCGTCTGGTTGCACCAGGTGGGCTGAGCGAACCTCGGTCCGCCGGCGGCGTGACGCGAGGTCGGATGACACTTCCCGGCAGCGCATGAGCGAAACCCTCGGACCGTTCACATGAGAAGACCCCGGCGCAGCGACTGCGACCGGGGTCTTCTCATGTACGGGCGCGACGGCCCCGTCTCGTTACGGCGTGCGGATCGCGACGACGGCGTTGTGGCCGCCGAAGCCGAAGGAGTTGCTGATCGCCAGCTGCGGGCCGTCGCCGAGCGGCTGCGGCTCGCCCGAGATGCGCAGCGGGATCGCGGGATCCTGCGTCGTGAGGTTGATCGTCGGCGGAGCCATGCGGTTCTGGAGCGCGAGGATCGTGAACACCGCCTCGAGCGCGCCGGTGCCGCCGAGCAGGTGCCCGGTCGACGCCTTCGTGGCGGAGACGGGGATCTCGTGCACGCGGTCGCCAAAGACGTTGCGCAGTGCCGTGTACTCCGCGATGTCGCCGACGGGCGTGCTCGTCGCGTGGGCGTTGATGTGCGTCACGTCGTCGACCGTCGCGCCGGCCTGCGCGAGCGCATCGAGCACCGCGCGGCTGGCACCGCGACCTTCGGGGTCGTTCGCCGTGATGTGGTACGAGTCGGCACTCACCGCGCCGCCCGCGAGCTCGGCGTAGATGCGTGCGCCGCGCGCGAGCGCGTGCTCCTCGGTCTCGAGCACGAGGCTCGCGGCACCCTCGCCCATGACGAACCCGTCGCGGTCGACGCTGTACGGGCGCGAGGCGTGCGCCGGGTCGTCGTTGCGACGCGAGAGCGCCTGCATCGACGAGAACGACGCGAGCGTGATGGGGTGCACCGCGGATTCGGAGCCGCCGGCGATGACGACGTCGGCGTAGCCGAGCTGGAGGTGCTCGTAGGCGTTCGCGAGCGACTCGGTGCTCGACGCGCAGGCCGACGCGACCGTGCGCGCGAACGCGCGGGCCTCGAAGTGCATCGAGATCGCGGCGGATGCTGCGTTCGGCATGAGCATCGGGACGGTCATCGGCAGCACTCGGCGGGGGCCGCGCTCGCGCAGCGTGTCCCAGGCGTCGAGGAGGGTCCAGATGCCGCCGATGCCGGTGGCGTAGTCGACGCCGAGGCGCTCGGGGGCGACATCGGGTGAGCCGGCGTCGGCCCACGCCTCCTTCGCGGAGATCAGGGCGAACTGGCTCGACGGGTCGAGACGCTTCGCGACGGGCCGCTCGAGCACCTCTTCGGGCCGGACCTTCGCCTCGGCGGCGAAGGTGACGGGCAGCTCGTATTCGGCGACCCAGTCGTGCTCGAGAGTGCGCGCGCCGGACTCGCCGGCGAGCAGGGCGTTCCAGCTCTCTGGGGCGGTGCCGCCGAGCGGCGAGGTCGCACCGATGCCGGTGATGACGATCTTCTTGGTCATTCGAGAAACACTCCGATGGAGGAATTGGTCACACTGATCGAGCGGGCCGGGCGATTGCGCCGGCCCGCTCCACGCAGCTGCTAGGCCTGAGCCTTGACGATGAAGGTGACGGCGTCGCCGACGGTCTTCAGGTTCTTGACCTCTTCGTCGGGGATCTTCACGTCGAACTTCTCTTCGGCGTTGACGACGATCGTCATCATGGAGATCGAGTCGATGTCGAGGTCGTCGGTGAACGACTTGTCCAGCTCAACCGTGTCGGTCGCAATGCCGGTCTCGTCATTGATGAGCTCGGCCAGGCCGGCAAGCACTTCTTCGGTGGACAATGCCATTGTTCTTCTCCTTGGGGGTGTCTCGTTTGACCGAGAGACAGTCTAGATGGACAGGGGGAGGCGGTTCAGGGAAGAACCACCACTTGGGCGCCGAACACGAGTCCGGCGCCGAAGCCGATCTGGAGGGCGAGGCCTCCGGAAAGTTCAGGGTGCTCCTCGAGCAGGCGGTGCGTCGCGAGCGGGATCGAGGCGGCAGAGGTGTTGCCCGTGGTGGCGATGTCGCGGGCGATGACGACGGTGTCGGGCAGCTTCAACTGCTTGGCGAACTCGTCGATGATGCGCATGTTCGCCTGGTGGGGGATGAACGCGGCGAGGTCGTCGGAGGTCACGCCCGCGGCATCCAGTGCCTGCTTCGCGACCTTCGCCATGTCCCACACGGCCCAGCGGAAGACCGTCTGGCCCTCCTGGCGGAGCGTCGGCCACTCGGCCGCCCCGTCGCGGTACTCGGTGAGCGTGCCGTTCATGCCGACCGCACCCGCCTTCGAGCCGTCGGAGCCCCAGATGGTGCGCGCGATGCCGGGCGTCTCGCTCGGACCGACGACGACGGCGCCGGCACCGTCGCCGAGGAGGAAGGAGATCGAGCGGTCGGTCGGGTCGACGACGTCGGAGAGCTTCTCGGCGCCGATGACGAGGGCGTACGTCGCCGCCCCCGAGCGGATCAGCGCGTCGGCCTGGGTGACGGCGTACGCGTAGCCCGCGCACGCCGCGTTCATGTCATAGGCCGCGGCGGGATTCGCGCCGACGCGATCGGCGACGACGGCCGCCATCGACGGCGTCTGCTGCACGTTCGAGATCGTCGCGATGATGACGAGGTCGATGAGCTCGGGCGCGATGCCCGACCGCTCGATCGCCTCGCGCGCCGCCGTCGTCGCCAGATCGGTGGCCGAGACCTCGGCGCCGGCGCGCGTGCGGGTGATGATGCCCGTGCGCTGCTGGATCCACTCGTCGGACGAATCGATCGGGCCGATCAGGTCGGCGTTGGGCACCGCGTTCTCGCCGCGAGCCGCGCCGACGGCGTAGATGCGCGTGAAGGCAGGCCCGTGCGACTGCTGGAGGGTGGGATTGGTCATGCTCGGCTTTCTCAACTCGTCGTCGGCTCAGGCGTGCTGCTCGATGAGCTCGATCGCCGCCGACAGGTCTTCGGGAGTCTTCACGGCGACCGTCGACACGCCCTTGAGTGCGCGCTTCGCCAGGCCGACGAGGGCGCCGGCCGGGGCGAGTTCGATGATGCCCGTGACTCCTGCCGCCTGGAAGGACTCCATGCAGCGATCCCAGCGTACGGGCGAGGAGACCTGGCCGACGAGCAGGTCGAGGAATGCGGCACCGGATGTCACGGGGCTGCCGTCGCGGTTCGTCCAGAGCGGGAGCGTCGGGTCGGCCGGCGTGAGACCGGCCGCGACCTCGGCGAGTCGCTCGACCGCCGGGCGCATGTACCGGGTGTGGAAGGCGCCGGCGACCTGGAGCGGGATGACCCGCGAACCGGCCGGGGGCTCTGCCTTCAACGATTCGAGCGCGTCGAGCGCACCGGCGACGACGATCTGGCCGCCGCCGTTGAAGTTGGCGGGTTCGAGGCCGAGTTCGTCGAGACGGGGGAGCAGTGCCGCCTCGTCTGCGCCGATGACCGCGCTCATGCCGGTCGGCACGAGCGCAGCGGCATCCGCCATCGACCGGCCTCGCTCGGCGACGAAGCGGATCGCGTCGGTCTCGCTGAGCACGCCCGACCCGGCTGCCGCGGTGATCTCGCCGACCGAGTGGCCTGCGATGCCGCCGATGCGGGCCGCGCGGCCGTCGGCGAGGAGCGAGCCGAGCGTGAGGATGCCGGCCGCCACGATGAGCGGCTGCGCGATCGCGGTGTCGCGGATCGTGTCGGCATCGGCCTCGGTGCCGAAGTGCGCGAGGTCGAGCCCCGCGGCATCGGACAGCACCGACAGCCGTTCGGCGTAGGCCGGATCGGCCAGCCAGGGAGCGAGGAATCCGGGGGTCTGAGAGCCCTGTCCAGGGCAGACGACGACGATCACCACCCCAGTCTGCCAACCGGCAGGCAGAGCCGGGTGTGCACACGCGACAAGCTCTCGGCGGAACCCTTGTACGAACGGTACAGAGAGTCGCGTCAGTTGGTCGGTCGTCGGCGCGGCGCCAGCTCGTGATCGCTCATCGACCCGATGATGAGCGCCGACTGCAGGATGAGCGCCTCGCGAGCACCCGTCGCGTCCCAGCCGATCACGTCGGAGACGCGCTTCAGGCGGTAGCGCACCGTGTTCGGGTGCACGAAGAGCTCGCGCGCCGTCGCCTCGAGCGAGCGACCGTTGTCGAGGTAGCTCCAGAGGGTCGTGAGCAGCTCGGTCGAGTGCGCCTGCAGCGGTCGGTAGATGCGGTGCACGAGCGTCGCCCTGGCGAGCGGGTCGCCGGCCAGCGCGCGCTCGGGCAGCAGGTCGTCGGCGTGCACCGGCCGGGGAGCATGGCGCCAGGACCGGGCGACCGCGAACCCCGCGAGCGCGGCCTTGGCGCTCTTCGAGGCGTCGACGAGGTTCGGCACCGCGTGGCCGAGCACGAGGTGCCCTGGGCCGAAGTGCGGTTCGAGCTGGCTCGCGATCTCCATGAAGGTGAGCGCCGGAGCGGTGCCGATCGCCTCCTCGGCCTCGCGGGCGAGCGGGTCGGCGCGACCGATCACGAGCACGAGCCGGTTGCCCTGCACGCCGATCAGGACATCGGCGTGCATGTGGCGGGCGGCCCGGCGCACGTGGTCGACGTCGAGCTGCTTCGGGGCGGTGCCGACGAGCACCGACACCTCGCCGTGGCCGTGCCAGCCGAGGGCCGCGATGCGGCTCGGCAGCTCGTCGTCGGCCTCGCCCGAGAGGATCGAATCGACCACGAGGGCCTCGAGGCGCGCGTCCCAGAGACCGCGCGCCTCGGCGGCACGGGCGTAGACGTCGGCGGCCGCGAAGGCGATCTCACGCGAATAGAGGAGGATCGCCTCGCGGAGCGGCTCTCCGCCGTCCTTCACCCGGTCCTCGACGACCTCGACCGTCACCCGGATGAGCTGCAGCGTCTGCTGCAGGCTCACCGAGCGGAGCAGCTCACGCGGAGCGGCTCCGAAGACGTCGGCCGCGATCCACGGGGTGGACCGGGGGTCGTCGAACCAGGCGACGAACGAGGAGATGCCGGCCTGGGCGACGAGGCCCACGGCGGAGCGACGGCTCGGCGGCATGTCGCCGTACCACGGCAACGTGTCTTCGAGACGCTTGAGCGTCGCCGTCGCGAGTTCGCCCGCAATGGTGCGCAACCATGCGAGCGTCTCCGCCTTCGTCTTGGGCCTCGTCGCCACCTCGTCGCCTGCTAGCTCTCTCCGCCGGCCGATCCGGTGGTGCCGGCGTTCACGTCGTACAGGCGGTACTTCTCGATCGCCTGGGCGGGGAGTGAACGGTCGACCTCACCGCGGTCTGCGAGGAGTTCGAGCGTGCGGACGACGACCGACGGACCGTCGATCTTGAAGAAGCGACGTGCAGCGGGCCGCGTGTCGGAGAAGCCGAAGTCGTCGGCGCCGAGCGTCGCGTACTCACCGGGCACGTAGGCGCGGATCTGGTCGGGGACCGCGTGCATGAAGTCCGAGACGGCCACGAACGGACCGTTCGCCCCGGTGAGCTTCTGCGTGAGGTACGGGACCTGGCGCTCGGCGTCGGGGTTCAGGAAGTTGTGCTCGTCGGCGGCGAGGCCGTCGCGGCGCAGCTCCGACCAGCTCGTGACCGACCAGACATCCGCCGACACGCCCCAGTCCTGCGCGAGGAGCTGCTGCGCCTCGAGGATCCAGGGCACCGAGACGCCCGAGGCGAGGAGCTGCGCCTTGGGCCCTGCGACATCCGACGTGTTGAGACGGTGGATGCCGCGGACGATGCCGTCGACGTCGACGCCCTCGGGCTCGACGGGCTGCACGAGCGGCTCGTTGTAGACCGTGAGGTAGTACATGACGTTCGGGTCGCTGTGCGATCCGCCGTACATGCGCTCGAGGCCCGAGCGCATGATGTGCCCGATCTCGTAGCCGTACGCCGCGTCGTACGAGACGACGGCCGGGTTCGTCGACGCGAGCAGCGGCGAGTGGCCGTCGGCGTGCTGGAGGCCTTCGCCCGTGAGGGTCGTGCGGCCGGCCGTCGCGCCGATGATGAACCCGCGCGCCATCTGGTCGCCGGCAGCCCACATCGCGTCGCCCGTGCGCTGGAACCCGAACATCGAGTAGAAGACGTAGACCGGGATGAGCGGCTCGCCCTGCGTCGAGTACGAGGTGCCGACGTTCGTGAACGACGCCATGGCGCCGGCCTCGTTGATGCCGACGTGGATGATCTGGCCCTGCGGGCTCTCCTTGTAGGCGAGGAGGAGTTCGCGGTCGACCGAGGTGTAGTGCTGGCCGTTCGGGTTGTAGATCTTCGCGGTCGGGAAGAACGCGTCGATGCCGAAGGTGCGCGCCTCGTCGGGGATGATCGGCACGATGCGGTGGCCGAAGTCCTTCGAGCGGATGAGGTCCTTCAGCAGTCGCACGAACGCCATGGTCGTGGCGATCTCCTGCGTGCCGGAGCCCTTCTTCGCGATCGCGTAGGCCGAGTCGTCGGGCAGCGAGATCGCCGTGTGGTTCGAGCGGCGCTCGGGCAGGTAGCCGCCGAGCTCGCGACGACGCTCGTGCAGGTACTGGATCGCCTCGTCCTGGTCGCCGGGCGTGTAGTACGGCGGCAGGTAGGGGTTCTCCTCGAGCTGCGCGTCCGTGATCGGGATGCGCATCTGGTCGCGGAACGTCTTGAGGTTGTCGAGGGTCATCTTCTTCATCTGGTGGGTCGCGTTGCGCCCCTCGAAGGCCGGACCCAGGCCGTAGCCCTTGATCGTCTTCGCCAGGATGACCGTCGGCTGGCCCTTGTGCTCGCTCGCCGCCTTGAACGCGGCGTAGACCTTGCGGTAGTCGTGACCGCCGCGCTTCAGGCCCCACACCTCGTCGTCGGACAGGTGCGAGACGAGCTCGAGGGCGCGCGGGTCGCGGCCGAAGAAGTTCTCGCGCACGTAGGCGCCCGACTCGGCCTTGTAGGTCTGGTAGTCGCCGTCGGGAGTGACGTTCATGAGGTTGCGGAGCGCGCCGTCGTGGTCGCGGGCGAGCAGGTCGTCCCACTCGCGGCCCCAGACGACCTTGATGACGTTCCAGCCGGCACCGCGGAAGAAGCTCTCGAGCTCCTGGATGATCTTGCCGTTGCCGCGCACCGGGCCGTCGAGGCGCTGCAGGTTGCAGTTGATGACGAAGTTGAGGTTGTCGAGGCCTTCGTTCGCTGCGACCTGGAGCTGGCCGCGGCTCTCGACCTCGTCCATCTCGCCGTCGCCGAGGAACGCCCAGACCTGCTGGTCGCTCGCGTCCTTGATGCCGCGGTTCGTCAGGTACTTGTTGGTCTGCGCCTGGTAGATGGCGTTGATCGGCCCGAGGCCCATCGACACGGTCGGGAACTGCCAGAACTCCGGCATGAGGCGCGGGTGCGGGTACGACGAGAGCCCGTTGGGCGCGTGCGACTTCTCCTGACGGAATCCGTCGAGCTGGTCGGCCGACAGCCGGCCCTCGAGGAACGCACGGGCGTAGGTGCCGGGGGAGGCGTGGCCCTGCACGAAGATCTGGTCGCCGCCGCCGGGGTGGTCCTGGCCGCGGAAGAAGTGGTTGAAACCGACCTCGTAGAGCGCGGCCGACGAGGCGTACGTCGAGATGTGGCCGCCGACGGCGATGCCGGGGCGCTGCGCACGGTGCACGAGCACTGCTGCGTTCCACCGGATCCAGGCGCGGTAGCGGCGCTCGATCTCCTCGTCGCCCGGGAACTCGGGCTCGTTCTCGGGGGCGATCGTGTTCAGGTAGTCGGTGGTCGGAACCATCGGCACACCGAGGTGCAGTTCCTTCGAGCGCTTCAGCAGGCTCAGCATGATCTCTCGCGCGCGCTGGTGTCCCTTCTCGGCGACAAGCGCATCAAGGGATTCGGCCCATTCGGAAGTCTCTTCCGGATCGGCGTCCATCGCCTCGACCGAGTAGGGATCCTGGTCGTTGACAGTCACACTCGACCTCTCTCTTCAGCAGATCGTGCCTGCGGGGTGTGGGATGTGCGCACGCCGAATGGGCCGGTTCTCGGCCGGGTGGCACCACGCCATCCTAGTGATTCTATGCCCGCAGGGTGGGGGGTAGGCTGAGCCCTCGGTCCGACCGAACGTCCTGTGGAAGGAAGCCGTCCCGTGATCCTCGCTCCCGGCGCCGCCGCGCCCGACTTCACGCTCGTGAACCAGTTCGGCCAGCCGGTGCGGCTCTCGGAGCTCCGCGGCAGGGCCGTCGCCCTCGTCTTCTTCCCGTTGGCCTTCTCGGGAATCTGCCATGGCGAACTCTGCGAGTTGCGCGACAACATCGCCATGTTCGAAGGGCCGGATGTCGCGCTGCACGCGATCTCCGTCGATTCGAAGCACACCCTGCGCGCGTGGGCCGAGCGCGAGGGCTACGACTTCCCGATGCTCGCCGATTTCTGGCCGCACGGCGCGGTGGCAGACGCGTTCGGCGCGTTCGACGCGCGCACCGGGCTCGCCGAGCGGGCGACGTTCCTGATCGACGCCGACGGGGTGGTCGCCGCGAGTTTCGCGACGCCGCGCGGTGAGGCGCGGTCGCTCGAGCAGTACCGAGAGGCGCTCACGGCCCTCTGAACGCGTCGCCGCGGCATCCGCTCGCCTCGGTTCGGGGCTCAGCCGAGGATGTTGACGGAGCGGGCGATCACGAGCGCGAGGATCAGGAAGCCGCCGAACGCCTGCAGGGCCATGAGGAGCTTGAAGCGCGGTGACAACGGCATCGCGTCGGTCGCGCTGAAGGCCATCGAGTTCGAGAGCGCCGAGTAGAAATAGTCGACGAACCGCGGCATCCAGTCGCGCACCGCCGACGAGCGCGCTGCGACCTCGGTGACGGCGTCGTCGTCCTCGTCCTGCGGGAACCGGAAGTCGGCCGGCGGCAGCTCGGTGCGGGCCGCCATCGTGCGCATCACCGGACCGCCCCGGTCGAGTTCCCAGTACAGCAGCGTGAATCCGATCACGTTCGCGACCCAGACCTGCAGCGCCGAGAGGAGCAGTCCATGCGCATCGTCGGCCTCGCCGCCGGCGAGTGCCACGAGCAGGAGCACGAGCGTGGCCTGGTTCGCGACGACGAGTCCGGCCGCGAGGGTGATCGACGCCCATTTCGTGAACGGGGAGAGACGCGTGAGCCGATGCGGATTCGCGATCAGGAGCGGCACGAGCAGCGCCAGGCCGAAGAAGACGACGATGAAGCGCTGCGCGCCGAGGAACTGGTTCGGAAGCGCCGCGTACAGCGCGAGCGCGACGACGACGGCGATGACCGATGGCCATCGATGCTCCGTCGGCGTGCTCCGACTCGGATGCTGCAGCATCGGCTCCATGGCCGTGAGTCTAGGCAGCTCGCGATAGCATTGGCGTGCGCCGCGCGCGGTCGCGGGCCTTTAGCTCAGTTGGTAGAGCGCCACGTTTACACCGTGGATGTCGTCGGTTCGAGCCCGGCAGGGCCCACCGTCGAAGATTCGGTCGTGCTGCACTCATCCTGATGGGGAGCCGACCCCGCCGAGTACGTCGTCAGGGCTGGACTGCTGCCGCGATCATCGCCACCGTCAGCACGAGGAGCCCGACAGCCAACGAGAGACCGCCGGTGACGATCCCGGCGATTGCGAGGCCGCGGGATCGCTTCAGCCCCAAGATGCCGAAAACGATCGCGGCGACAGCGAGAAGCAACCCGAGCCCGAGCACCCAGACGAGCAGAATCCCGGCGATGCCAAGCACGAGCGAAGCGATCGAGAACCCGATACTCGGGCGTCGCGCACTCTGGGTCTCGGTCTCTGCGGAGCCGAGGTCGAGAGAAGGTGTCTCCTGCGTCATCCCGGAATCCTACTGGGTCTGACGCCGATCGAGAGTCGGGTGCGGAGGGACGCGATCGGCAGTCCCTACGCGGGCTCCGGATCGTCGCGACGGGACCACGCGATCGCGATGAGCTCTCGGAGCACGTCGAGATCGAGGTCCTCGAGCTTCTTCGCGTAGATGCAGCCCGCGCCCTCGGTGTACGTGCCGAGCCTCGGCAGCAGTTCGGCACCCGCGGGGAGATCCTTCAGCCCGTACAACGTGAGCTGCGCCTTGCGCGGCGAGAAGCCGGTCTTCGGCCAGTCGCCTCGGGTGCGCGGGTTGGCGGGGGAGATGTAGCGGTAACTGCCGTACCCCACCATCGACGGGCCCCACATGACCGGGTCCGCGCCGGTGACCTCGCGGAAGATCTCCGCGAGGCGGTGGCCTTCGACCTGCCGGCGAGCGGGCGCGGCAGCGTCCAGGAACGCCTCGACGTTGGCGTCGGTCGGTACCGTCTTGGGGCTCATGCATCCACGCTAGCCCGCCTGCCGCCGCTTCGGCGAGCTACATCTGCTGTCGTGCCGCCAGGCGCACGCAACAGTAGCCGTCGCGAGGTTCGAGCACTGCCGAGCACCGGCGATCGTCGAGCCCCTCGACGGCGCCGCGCAACAGGGCCGCGTTCGCCCCGCAGATCGTCGCGGTGTGGTTCGTCGCCACTCGGTGGAACGGGCAGTTCGTCAGCAGCAATCCATCGGCGCCGTCGTCGACGGGCGCGTAGCCGAGCCGCTCCAGCACTTCGTCCATCGAATCCGAGGCGGCGCCGAGCGCGCGACCGAGACTGGCCGACACCCGCTCGAGCGTCGGACGGATGGGCGCACCGGTGCGATCGGATTCCTCGACCGCTCGACTCAGGAGTTCTGCAGCGAGGTCGTAGTGACGCTCGGGCACGGAGACGGCGATCTCGCCCGGGACGGCGCTGTAGAGCTTCGCGGGGCGACCGGCCCCCGGCCCCGACCGTCCGTTGCGTCGCTGGAACTCCGCGACGAGCAGCCCCGCCTCCACGAGGCGGTCGAGATGGAAGGCCGCGGTTCCGCGGGCCATGCCGAGTGCGCCGGCGGCGTCATCTCGACCGACGGGGTCGGGATGCCGCGCAACGAACTCGAACAGGGCGCGTCGTTGCGGGTCCGCGATCGAGGCGACGGCAGCGAGGTCGTCCTGGCGTGCTGAGTCGTCCATGCGTGTCAGCTTAACTCTAAAACGGTGGGTCTTGATGAAAGAGAATCATCTAAAACAAGAATCGTTGACTTAAGAATTCCGCCCTCGTACAGTCGAGAACGAGAGGTGCGATCGCGTCGCATCGGAGGCGGGTGGTCGTGAGCAGCGCATCGAACTTCGTGATCGTCGGAGCGGGCCTCGCCGGCGCCTCTGCGGCCAGGACGCTCCGTGAAGAGGGCTTCGACGGGGGCGTCCGGCTGATCGGCGCCGAGACGCACCACCCGTACATCCGGCCTCCGCTGTCGAAGGAGTACCTCGCGGGCACCGCCGAGCGGGACTCGGTGTTCGTCGAACCGTCGGGCTGGTACCGCGAGCACGACATCGACCTCCGCCTCGGCACCGTGGTCACGGCGCTCGACCCGAGCGCCCAGCGCGTCGACCTCGACTCGGGGGACTCGATCGCGTACGACGCCGTGCTGCTCGCGACGGGCTCGACCGCGCGGCGTCTGACGATCCCGGGCGCCGAGCTGCACGGCGTGCGGACCCTCCGCACCCTCGACGACTCCGAAGCGCTGCACGCCGAACTCGAGGGCGGGGGCCGACGAGTCGTGCTGATCGGCTCGGGCTGGATCGGCATGGAGGTCGCCGCCACGGCGCGCACGCTCGGCAATGAGGTGACGATCCTCGAGCGCGACCCGGTGCCGCTCGCGAACGCGCTCGGCGACGAGCTCGGCGGCATGTTCGCCGAACTGCACGTCGAGCACGGCGTCGAACTGCGCACCTCGGTCGTCGTGACCGAGATCACCGGCGAGGGCGGCCGCGCAACCGGCGTTCGACTCGACGATGGCGAGCTCTTCGCCGCCGATCTCGTACTGGTCGGCGTCGGCGCGGTCCCGAACCTCGACCTGGCCCGCGGTGCCGGCGCCGCGATCGGTTCGGGGGTGCTCACCGATGCCGCGCTCCGTACCGACCTGGCGAACGTGTGGGCCGCGGGCGACATCGCCGAGGCGTACCATCCGCTCGCGGGCATGCGGTTGCGCAGCGAGCACTGGGCGAACGCGCTGCACGGCGGCGCGGCAGCGGCCCGCTCGATGCTCGGCCAGCTCGAGTCCTACGACGACATCCCGTACTTCTACACCGATCAGTACGACCTCGGAATGGAGTACTCGGGCTTCGGCCCGCTCACCCGCGATGCCGAGATCGTCTACCGCGGCGACCGGGACGGCCGGGAGTTCATCGCGTTCTGGGTCGCCGACGGCCGAGTCGTCGCCGGAATGAACGTGAACGTCTGGGATGTGAACGAGGCGGTGCAGGGTGTCATCAGGCGAGGCCATCGTGTCGATCCGTTGCGCCTCGCCGATGCGGGCATCCCACTGGAGGAGCTGTGAACGCCAACGGCACGCCGACGACGCCGACCGAGGCGCTCGCGAACGCCGGCGTCAGCATCTGGCTCGACGACCTGTCGAGGCAGCGCATCCTCAGCGGCGACCTGCAGCGCCTCATCGCGGAGCGCAACGTCGTCGGCGTCACCACCAACCCGACGATCTTCGCTGCTGCGGTGGGCGGAAGCGATGCCTACGACGAGCAGATCAGCGCCCTCGCCGGCGAGAACATCTCGGCGCACGACGTCGTCTTCGCACTCACCACGGAGGACGTCGCCGGCGCGGCCGACATCCTGCGACCCGTCTTCGACGCCACGGACGGCGTCGACGGCTGGGTCTCGATCGAGGTCGGGGCCGATGCGGCGCACGACGCCCGGGCGACGCTCGTCGAGGCGCGATCGCTCGCCGAGCACATCGATCGCCCGAACGTGTTCGTGAAGATCCCCGCGACCGTCGAGGGGGTGACGGCCATCACCGCGGCGATCGCGATCGGAATCAGTGTCAACGTCACGCTGATCTTCGGACTCGACCGGTATCGCGCGGTGATCGACGCGTACCTCACGGGGCTCGAACGGGCCCACGAGGCGGGCATCGACCTCCGAGGCATCCGCTCGGTTGCGTCGTTCTTCGTCTCGCGCGTCGACACCGAGGTCGACCGCCGGCTCGATGCGATCGGGTCGAGCGACGCTCGAGCACTCAGGAGCCGCGCCGGCATCGCCAATGCCCGACTCGCCTACGAGATGTTCACCCGGGAGTTCGCCGGCGACCGGGCGCGGCGCCTCGCGGCGCTCGGCGCGAACGTGCAGCGGCCGCTCTGGGCGTCGACCGGGGTGAAGGACCCGTCGCTGCGCGACACGATGTACGTCGAGGAGCTCGTCGCGCCCGACGTCGTCAACACGATGCCCGAGAAGACGCTCGACGCCGTCTTCGACCACGGCCGAATCCGCGGCGACACGATCAGGGGGAGCGCCGACGATTCCTTCAGCGTGCTCGCCTCCCTTGCGAGGCTCGGCATCTCCTACGACGTCGTCACCGCGACGCTCGAGCGAGAGGGCGTCGCCAAGTTCCGGGAATCCGGAGTCCGACTCGTCTCGACCGTCGCGGCGGCGCTCGAGACCGCACGAAACGAAAGGCGATGACGGATGCTGCACCTGTCCGAGTCCACCCGTGAAGCATCCGCGAGCGCGATCGCGGAGCGCGTCGCCTTCGAGGTGGAGACCGAGATCCCGACCGCGCACGGGTCGTTCCGGTTCCGTGCGTATCGCGATCGGGTGACGGGCGACGAGCACCTCGCGATCGTCTCGCTCGCGCCGGTGACGCAGGGCGCCCTCGTGCGCGTGCACTCCGAGTGCCTGACGGGCGAGGTGTTCTCCTCCGAGAAGTGCGAGTGCGGCCCGCAGCTCGACGCTGCGCTCGAGCAGATCGCCGGCGGCGGAGTCGTCGTGTACCTTCGCGGCCACGAAGGGCGGGGCATCGGCCTCGTCGCCAAGCTCAAGGCCTATCGCCTGCAGCAGTCGGGGCTCGACACGCTCGACGCGAACCTCGCGCTCGGCCTGCCCGCCGACGATCGCGAGTACGTCGCCGCCGCCGCGATCCTCAGTGACCTCGGCCTGCATTCGGTGCGGCTGCTCACGAACAACCCCGACAAGATCACCCAGCTGACCCGTCACGGCATCGATGTCGTCGAGCGGGTGCCGCTCGTGACCGGTGCGGTTCCGGCGAACCTGGACTACCTGCGCGCCAAGCGCGATCGCATGGGGCACCTGCTGCCCGCCGACACCTGATCGACGCGGGTGCGGCGTCGAGCCCGCTCGCCCCGCGCTCCGAAGGTAGGCTGAGCGGGTGACCGCCACCCTCGCCGACCTCCTGACGACGATCGAACGTCTCTGGCCGATCGCGGGCGCGGAGGCGTGGGATTCGTCCGGACTCGTGTCCGGCGATCCGGCAGCGCCGGTGCGGCGAGTGCTCCTCACGGTCGACGCCGTCGCAGAGACCGTCGACGAGGCGATCGCCGACGACGCCGATCTCGTCATCGCCCATCACCCCCTGCTGCTGCGCGGGGTCACCTCGGTCGCCGAAGACCGCTACAAGGGCTCCCTCATCGCGCGATTGATCCGTGCCGAGTGCGCGCTCGTCACCGCGCACACGAATGCGGATGTCGTCGCTGACGGCACCTCGGCGGTCCTCGCCGATCGGCTCGGGCTCGTCGAGACGACGCCCATCCAGCCGTCGGTCGATCCGTCACTCGGGCTCGGCCGTGTCGGTCGCCTGCCCGAGCCCACGACCGTCGGCCGCCTCGCCCGGGCGCTCGCAGACATCCTCCCGGCGACGGCGACCGGCGTTCGCGTCGCCGGCGGCTTCGACGACCCCGTCGAGACCGTCGCGGTCTGCGGCGGTGCCGGGGATTCGCTGCTCGGCGACGCCGCCGTGCGCGGCGCGGATGCGTACATCACAGCCGACCTCCGCCACCACCCTGCGTCCGAGGCACGCGAGCAAGCGAAGCTCACGGGCGGCCCGGCTTTGCTCGACGTCTCGCACTGGGCGAGCGAATGGTTGTGGCTCGACGTCGCTGCCGCGCAGTTGCGTGCCGCCCATCCCGAGCTCACCGTCATCGTCTCCGAGCTCCGCACCGATCCCTGGGATTTCCAGATCGTGCAGTGAACTGCGACCCCCCGACCACCGTCCTCACCGACGACCCGATCCCACGAGGAGCACCACGTGAAGGCCAGCCCCGCTGAACAGGAACAACTGCTGCGGCTCCAGTCGCTCGACACCCGGCTCGCGCAGCTCGCGCACAAGCTCGGCTCGCTGCCGCAGGCCGGGCCACTGGCAGAATTCGCGGCCCGCGACCAGGCCGTGCGCGGCACGCGCGCCGAAGCGCTCGGCACGCTCGAAGACGCCCGCGTCGAGCTCAAGCGCCTCGAGTCCGATGTCGCGGTCGTCGAAGCGCGCATCGCGCGCGACAGCGAGCGACTGCAGCACACCTCATCGGTCAAGGATGTCTCGGCGCTCGAGGCCGAGCTCGTCTCGCTCCGGCGTCGCTTGAACGACCTCGAGGAGCAGGAGCTCGTCGTCATGGAGCGCGTCGAGGAGGCCGACGTGGCCGTCTCGAGCATTGACCTGCAGCGCGAGGCGATCGTCACCGAGGTGGCAGCGCTCGAGGCGGAGCGAGACGAGGCTGCTGGCGGCCTCGGGGTCCAGCGCGAGCAGACCGAACGTGATCGCGCCGTCGTCGCGGAGGGCGTCGCCGAGCCGCTACTCGAGTTCTACGAGCAGCGACGCGTGCGCGGCGGGGGAGTCGGAGCGGCCCTGCTGCGAGCACGCACCTGCGGTGGCTGCGGCATCACGCTCACCGGGTCCGACCTCGAGTCGGTGCGTCGCGCGGCGCCCGACGAGGTCGTCCTGTGTCCCGAGTGCGACCGGATCCTGGTGCGCACCGAAGAGTCGGGTCTCTGAGCCGACGACCCGCGGTCAGGGTTCGGATGCCGCGGCGAACCGGGCCGGGTCGCCGACGGTAGACTCGAACCGCGAGTGGGTCGGCAAGACGGTCGCGTCGCACGGTTTCGGCCGTGCGCCGAGGAACGTCCGGGCTCCACAGGGCAGGACGGTGGGTAACTCCCACCCGGGGCAACCCGCGAGACAGTGCCACAGAAAGCAGACCGCCCGGTGCGCAAGCGCCGGGTAAGGGTGAAACGGTGGGGTAAGAGCCCACCAGCGGCCGCGGTGACGCGGTCGGCTCGGTAAACCTCGTCCGGAGCAAGGTCAGACAGGGAACGATGGGGCTGCCCGTCCCGTTCCCGGGTAGACCGCTGGAGGGCTGCGGCAACGTAGTCCCGAGAGAGATGGCCGTCCAGCCGGTGTCGCGAAAGCGCCCGGTGAACAGAACCCGGCGTATCAGCCGGCCCATTCGCACCTTCCGCCCCTCCCGCAGCGTCAGCACCAGAACTCGGCGAATCGCTCGGCGAGGGCTCGGCCCTGGTCGTAGCCTCCCTGTGCTGCAGGCCGACGCGTCGACGGGTCCAGCGCGTTGGCGTTGAACACGTCTCCCGCACCGGCGTCCGGGAACACGGCCTCGACCATGCTGCCCCCTGCGCGCAATTCCTCGACCTGCGTGGCGAGATCCATGCCCCATGCGAGCGGGGTGCGCGAGCGGCCGCCGAACGGTTCCAGCACTGCCACGCGCCCGTGTCCGGCCGCAAGGTCGGCGTTCGAGCTGCGTCGATAGCCGCCGTTGAGGTACCGCTTCGCACCGATGCGGTAGGGGATCATCGCCGAGGTGCTGGCCGCAACGGCGTCGACCAGGCCGACTCCGCTGCGGCGGTCGAACACGACCGGCTCCCCGGTGCGGGCATCGACGGAAGGAATGAGCACGGACTGCGCCGGCCAGTCATGGTTGGGGAGCCGGGCCGCGACGATGTCGTGCCAGCGGGCGGCATCGACGCCGTCGGAGGTGTCCAGTTCGAGCGCCGCTGCGCCCATCCGGCGGCGCATGTCGGACGCATCCGCAGCGGCATCGATGATCCGGTCGGACCATTCCATGTAGTTCGGCCCCGAGAAGGTCGGGCCGCGTCTCCGCCCGGTCTCGCCGGCAACGGCCTGCGGCCGAGGCGGCTCGGCGAGGATGGCGGCGTAGAGGTCGGCCGGCCGCGTGCCGCTCGTGATCTGAGCGGCCACGGTCGATCCTGCCGACGTGCCGATGATGAGATCGGCCTCGGTGAGATCGACACCGCCGTCGCACAGCCCTGCGATGAGACCGAGCTGCCAGGCGTTGCCCGCTGCCCCGGCGCCGGCGAGCACCAGGGCTCGCGTGTTCGAGTTGTTCGTCGTGTTCATGGGAGTCGCCTTTCGCGATTGCGTGTGCGGCGCTCCCGTTGCGACTACGTGAGTCGCGCGATCGCGGACTGCGGGGGAGCACCCATTGCGGATACTGCGTTCATGGGTCTCACCTCCAACTGGTCGATCACGATCACCGGCACGTTAGCACGCTCGGCGGCGATCCGTTCGAAATGCGATCGAGGGCGAGGAATCCCTGGTGCCGCCGCGGCCGAGCAGGATTAGACTCCGCGTCCATGGACATGCTGAAGGGCGATCAGATCGCCGCGGCCGACCTGACCGACTGGCGCAAGCTCGCCCAGGGACTTCATGCTCGGTACCTGGTCGACGATTTCAGCACCGGCGCGCGGTTCGTCCTCGCGGTGGGTGAGGCGGGCGACGCGTTCGACCACCACCCGCGAGTGTCGATCGGCAACGGGTTCGTCGATCTCGAGCTGGTCAGCGACGACGCCGTCTACCGCGACGGCGAGGGCAACGAATACGTCGTCGAATGGGTGACGCAGCAGGACGTCGACCTCGCGCGACGCATCGCCTCGATCGCTGCCGACCATGGGCTCGCCGCCGACCCGGCCTCGGTCAGCGAGATCGAGCTCGGCCTCGACACCGCTCGCTCGGCGACGATCGCCCCGGTGTGGGCGGCCCTCCTGACCGGGAGCGCCGAGTCCCAGGGCCGCGGGGTGCCCAGCGACGAGATCCGGGATGCCACGGGGCGGGTGCCGAACCTGTGGTTCGAGGAGGCCGACAGGCACGAGGCCCAGCAGCGGTTCCACCTCGAGGTCTACGTCGCGCCCGAGGTAGCCGAGGAACGGATCGCCGCCGCCCTCGCTGCGGGTGGAACCGTCGTCGACGACAGCGACGCGCCACGGCTCACGGTGATCGCCGACCACGACGGCAACCGGGGAGTCGTCTGCGTCGACGTGTCCGCCGCGAAGCAGGAGTGATCCGCCGACGCGCGAGCTAGTGCACCGCGAGCGACGCCGCACCGAGGATGCCCGCGTTGTTGCGGTGCGTCGCAGGCACGATCGGCGTCTTCAGGTCGAGCAGCGGCAGGAACTGCGCGTGATGCTTCGAGACGCCGCCGCCGACCACGAAGAGATCGGGCGAGAAGATGAACTCGACGTGCGCGTAGAACCGCTGCAGCCGGCTCGCCCATTCCGGCCAGTCGAGCGCCTCCCGCTCCATCGCCGAGTAGGCGGCGTTCTTCTCCGCCTCGCGGCCGTCGAGTTCGATGTGCCCGAGCTCCGTGTTCGGCACGAGCACGCCGTCGTAGAGGAACGCGGAGCCGATGCCCGTGCCGAGCGTCGTCAGGATGACGAGGCCCTCCGCACCTTGTGCGGCCCCGTAGCGGGCCTCGGCGTAGCCGGCGGCATCCGCATCGTTGATGAAGTGGATCTCGCGACCGAAGGCGTCCTCGAAGAGCTCCTCGGCGGGCAGGCCGATCCACTCCTTCGAGATGTTCGCGGCCGAGAGCGTACGACCGTGCTTGACGATCGCGGGGAAGCACAGGCCCAGCGGGAGCGCGTCGCCGAACTCGTCGGAGAAGCCGTCGAGCAGCTCAGCGGTCGCGGCCAGGATGTCGGCCGGCCGGCCGCCCTCGGGAGTCGCGACCTTGCGCCGTTCGGAGACCAGCCGCCCGGTGCCGAGGTCGACGACCGCGCCCTTGATGCCGGTGCCGCCGATGTCGATTCCGATCGCGTGCTGTGTCGCCATAGCCGCCACACTATCGCGGGGCGTTCGGGCGGCGTTCAGGGAAGGGTCAGGATCTCGGCGCCGCGTTCGGTGACGACGAGCGTGTGCTCGAACTGCGCCGTGAGCGAGCGATCACGCGTCACGATCGTCCAGTCGTCGGCCCAGACGTCCCATTCGATGCCGCCGCCGAGGGTGAGCATCGGCTCGATCGTGAAGATCATGCCCGGCTCCATCACGGTGTCGTACTCGGGAGCGTCGTAATGGGGGATGATCAGCCCCGAGTGGAACGCGCGCCCGACGCCGTGGCCCGTGTAGTCGCGCACGACGCCGTAGCCGAACCGCTTCGCATACGCCTCGATCGCCCGGCCGATCACGTTGACCTCGCGGCCGGGCGCGACCGCACGGATGCCGCGGCGCAGCGCCTCACGAGTGCGCTCGACGAGCTGCGTCGCCGCCTCGCTCGCCTCGCCGACCAGGAACGTGTGGTTGAGGTCGCCGTGGTAGCCGTCGAGGAAGGCCGTGACGTCGATGTTGACGAGGTCGCCCTCGGCGAGCACGGTGTCGTCGGGGATGCCGTGGCAGATGACCTCGTTGACCGAGGTGCACGACGACTTCGGGAAGCCGCGATAGCCGAGCGTCGACGGGTAGGCGCCATGCGCGACGACGTACTCGTGCGCGATGCGGTCGAGTTCGTCGGTCGTGACGCCGGACCGCATGGCGGCGGAGGCCGCCTCGATCGCACCGGCCGCGACACGCCCGGCCGCTCGGACGAGCTCGACCTCTTCCGGCGTGTACCGATCGCCGCCGGTGTACGGCGCCGGCGCGCGCTTGCCGACGTACTCCGGTCGCGGGATCGAGGCGGGCACCGCGCGAAGCGGCGACAGACGGCCGGGAATCAGGTGGCCTGAAGCGTCCTTGGGCATAGGATCAGCCTATGGCCGAGGATGTCGAGCACATGTTCTGGTACAACCTGAACACCGGTGAGGTGGAGCAGGGATTCGTGTCGCCGTCGGTCGATCGGGTGGGGCCCTTCGAGACCCGCGCCGAGGCCGAGCGGGCGCTCGAGATCCTGCGTGCGAACAGCGCCAAGTGGGCTGAGGAAGAGGCCGCCGAAGACTGAGCCGAGGCCGTCTTCGTCGACCCGCTACTCGTAGGAGTGCTCGGAGTTCGGGTAGACGCCCGCTTCGACGTCGGCGCGCCATTCCTTCGCGGCGGCGCTGAGGATGCCGGAGAGGTCGGCGTACTGCTTCACGAACTTCGGCACTCGGCCGATGGTGAGGCCCGCCCAGTCGGTCCAGACGAGGAGCTGCCCGTCGGTGTCGGGGCCTGCGCCGACGCTGATCGTCGGGATGTCGAGGAGTTCCGTGACCTGCCGCGCGGCATCCGCCGGCACCATCTCGAGCACGACCGCGAACGCACCGGCGTCCTGCACGGCCTTGGCATCGGCGAGGAGTCGCTTCACGCCCTCGCCGCGCCCCTGGATCACGTGGCCGCCGAGTCCGTGCTCGCTCTGCGGCGTGTAGCCGATGTGCGCCATCACCGGGATGCCGGCGGCCACGATGCGGCGGATCTGCTTGTGGCTGCGCTCACCGCCCTCGAGCTTCACGGCGTGCGCGCCGGTCTCCTTCATGAACCGAACCGCCGTGTGGAGCGCGTCTTCGGGGCCGTTCTCGTAGGACCCGAACGGCATGTCGGCGACGACGAATGCACGCTTGACCGCACCGGCGACCGCGCGAGTGAGGGGGATCAGCTCGTCGACCGTGACGGGCAGGGTCGTCTCGTAGCCGAAGACGTTGTTGCCGGCCGAGTCGCCGACGAGCAGGAAATCGATGCCGGCCTCGTCGAAGATGCGAGCCGTGAGCTGGTCGTAGCTCGTGAGCCCCGTGATCTTGATGCCGTCGCGCTTGGCGTTCTGGAAATGCCGGGTTCGCACGCGCTTCGGTCCTCCGCCGGCGGCGGCACCCCCGTAGGGGTTCTGCTCGGTGACGGCCGAGGTGTCGGATGCTGCGTTCTGGGGCTCGCCTGACATGGGGCAAGTCTGGCACACGCGACATCCGTCACCGCCTCGCGGGCGCGCGCGGGCCGGTACCGCGAGCCAGTACGCTGAGAGGTGCGAGAGAGGGTGTGGATGGATAAGCAGCGCGACTTCGTTCTTCGCACGATCGAGGAGCGAGGGGTCAAGTTCGTCAGGCTCTGGTTCACCGACGTGGTCGGAACCCTGAAGTCGGTGGCGATCGCTCCGGCCGAGGTCGAGGGGGCGTTCACCGAGGGCATCGGCTTCGACGGCTCGGCGATCGAGGGGCTCAGCCGCACCTTCGAGTCCGACCTGCTCGCCTACCCCGATCCCACGACGTTCCAGACGCTGCCGTGGCGCGGAGACATCGATCCCACCGCGCGCATGTTCTGCGACATCACGACGCCCGATGGCGAGCCCGCGGTCTCCGACCCGCGCAACGTGCTGAAGCGCACCCTCGCGCGTGCGGCCGATCGCGGCTTCACCTTCTACACGCACCCCGAGATCGAGTTCTACCTGCTGAAGTCGTCGAAGTACGGGCCGTCGGGCCCCGAGCCCGTCGACTCGGCCGGCTACTTCGACAACGTGCCGGGCGGCACCGCCCACGACTTCCGTCGCCGATCGGTGCGCATGCTCGAAGACCTCGGCATCTCGGTCGAGTTCAGCCACCACGAGGCGGGCCCCGGCCAGAACGAGATCGACCTGCGGTACGCCGACGCGCTGACCACCGCCGACAACATCATGACGTTCCGCACCGTGATCAAGGAGGTCGCGATCGAGCAGGGCGTCTACGCGACGTTCATGCCGAAGCCGTTCGCCGGGCAGCCCGGTAGCGGCATGCACACGCACATGTCGTTGTTCGAGGGCGATGCCAACGCCTTCTACGAGGCCGGCGCCCAGTACCAGCTCTCGAAGGTCGGCCGGCAGTTCATCGCCGGGCTGCTGACGCATGCTCCCGAGATCACCGCCGTCACCAACCAGTTCGTGAACTCGTACAAACGGCTGTGGGGCGGAGTCGGGCCCGACAAGCTCGCCGAGGCGCCCAGTTTCGTCTGCTGGGGGCACAACAATCGCTCCGCGCTCGTGCGTGTGCCGCTCTACAAGCCCGGCAAGGGGCAGAGCGCTCGAGTCGAGTACCGGGCGATCGACTCCGCGGCGAACCCGTACCTCGCGTTCTCGCTGCTCCTGGCAGCGGGCATGAAGGGCATCGAAGAGGGGTACGAGCTCCCGCCCGAAGCCGAAGACGACGTGTGGGCGCTGACCGATCGCGAGCGACGGGCACTCGGCTACGACCCGCTGCCCGCGAGCCTCGATCACGCGGTGCAGCTCATGGAGGAATCCGAGCTCGTCGCCGAGACGCTCGGCGAGCAGGTGTTCAACTACGTGCTCGCGAACAAGCGAGCCGAGTGGCGCGACTACCGCTCGGAGGTCACGCCGTTCGAGTTGCAGCGCAACCTCGAGATCCTCTGACGCACGGATGTCTCGTCAGGCCCCCACGCTCGGAAGAGTCGCTCGTGCGGGCTTCGTCGAACTGAGCGGCGCTTCGGTGGCGCTCGAATCGCTGTCGACGGAGACCGGCATCGAACTCGACTCGCTCCTCGACGTCTTCGCGCAGGCAGCCGACCCCGACGAGGCGCTCGCGATCGTCGCACGTCTCCACGAGCAGGCGCCGACCGAGCTCGCGGGCGTGCTCGAACATGAGAACGCGGCAGCGCGCCTGGTGCGACTCGTCGGGGCATCGCGAGGCTTCGCCGACTTCCTGCTGCGGCATCCGAGGGAACTCGCCGTCTTCGCGCAGGTGCCCGGCCCGCCGCCGAGCGTGGCCGAGGCACGCGCGTCGCTGCTCGCGGCGCTCGACGAGGTCTCGGCACCGGCTGCCGATCTGGTCGAGGCTGCAGCCAAGGCGATCCGCATCCGGTATCGACGGCTCCTCGCGGACATCGCGGTGTACGACCTCACCCGTGCCGACGCGGTCGACGTCGTCGACGTGGTCGCAGCGGGCCTGGCCGACCTGGCCGGCGCGACCCTCGACGCGGCACTCGTGGCTGCTCGTCGTGTGGTCGGTCGGGCGCCGGGGGAGCCGTCGGCGCCCGGGCGGTATCCGATCGCCGAGGTCGACGCCACGAGACTCTCGATCATCGGCATGGGCAAGGCGGGGGCCCGTGAGCTCAACTACGTGAGCGACGTCGACGTCATCTTCGTCGCCGAGTCGGACGACGACGACGTGGTCTCCACGCCGAGGGCGCTCGACATCGCGACCCGGCTCGCCATGCTGACGATGCGCATCATCGGCGAACCCGGCATCGAACCGCCGCTCTGGGAGGTCGATCCGAACCTTCGCCCCGAGGGGAAGGACGGCGCACTCGTGCGCACCCTCGAATCGCACCTGCAGTACTACGACCGCTGGGCGAAGAGCTGGGAGTTCCAGGCGCTGCTGAAGGCGCGACCGATCGCCGGCGACCTCGAGCTCGGCGGCCGGTACATCGCCGGTGTCGAGCCGAAGGTGTGGTCGAGTTCGAGCCGTGAGGGCTTCGTCGAGTCCGTGCAGGGCATGCGCGAACGGGTCACCCAGCACATCCCGGCCGACGAGGTCGACGTGCAGATCAAGCTCGGACCGGGCGGCATCCGCGACATCGAGTTCACCGTGCAGCTGCTGCAACTCGTGCACGGCGCCTCCGACGACGGCATCCACCAGCGCGGAACCCTCCCGGCGCTCGCGGCACTCGCCGAGCTCGGGTACGTGGGCCGCGAGGAGGCGGCCGAGTTCGCACGTGACTACCGGGTGCTCCGCGTGCTCGAGCACCGGGTCC
The DNA here is from genome assembly GCF_042673425.1 of Agromyces sp. NPDC056965. NCBI lineage: Bacteria > Bacillati > Actinomycetota > Actinomycetes > Micrococcales > Microbacteriaceae > Agromyces > Agromyces sp. NPDC056965. The sequence continues at coordinate 77,346 of NZ_JBHURI010000006.1, forward strand.
AGCTCGAGCGCCTGCGCCGTACGCACCTGATGCCGCGCGACGAGCACCGGCTCCGCGTGCTCGCCCGTGCCTCCGGACTCGGCCGCACCGCCGACGAGCTCAGGGCCGTCTGGCAGAGCACGCGCCAGCGGGTGCGCGGGCTGCACGAACGCCTCTTCTACCGGCCGCTGCTGTCGGCCGTGGCGGCACTGCCGGCATCCGGTCTCGGGCTCACGAGCGCACAGGCCGAAGCCCGTCTCGCGGCCATCGGCTTCCGCGACCCCCGCGGTGCGCTCGCGCACATCGCCGCGCTCACCACCGGCGTCTCCCGGCGCGCCCAGATCCAGCGCACCCTCATGCCGGTGCTCATCTCGTGGTTCGCCGACGGCACCGACCCCGACTTCGGGCTGCTCTCCTTCCGGCGCCTCAGCGACACGCTCGGCACGACCCACTGGTACCTGCGGCTCCTCCGCGACTCCTCCGACGCGGCACTGCGATTGACCCGCTTGCTCTCGGGCTCCCGCTTCGCCGCCGAGCTGCTCGAGCGGAGCCCCGAATCGGTCGCGTGGCTCGAAGACCTCGACGAGCTACGACCTCGATCGATCGCAGCGCTCGAAGACGAGGGCAGGGCGGTGCTCCGTCGGCACGAGGAGCCCGACGTCGCGGCCAAGATCTTCCGCGCCATCCGTCGCCGCGAAGTGCTGCGACTCGCGCTCTCGGGCATTCTCGACGTCTGCACCGTCGAAGAGCTCGGCCACGCCCTCAGCGACGTCACCGAGAACCACATCGCCGCACTCGTCGCCGCGATCCGCGGCAGCGGGCCCGACGGCATCGAGTTCGCCGTGATCGGCATGGGCCGCTTCGGCGGCCGCGAGCTCGGCATCGGATCCGACGCCGATATCATCTACGTCTACCGGGCGACGGATGCCGCAGCAGACGCCGCCCATTCGCGGGCGCTGCGCATCGTGGCGGAGCTCGTGCGCCTCAGCGAAGACGCCCGCCTGCCGTTCGACCTCGACGCCGACCTGCGACCGGAGGGCCGGAACGGCGTCGTCGCCCGCTCACTCGACGCCTATCGCGCGTACTACGCGAGATGGTCGCTGACGTGGGAGGCCCAGGCGCTGCTGCGCGCCCGCGGCGTCGCCGGCGATCGTGCCCTCATCGACGAGTTCACCGAGCTCGCGGACACCGTGCGCTACCCCGAGGCGATCAGCGAGCGCGACGTGCGCGAGGTCAAGCGCATCAAAGCCCGTGTCGAGAACGAGCGGCTGCCCCAGGGCGCCGACCCGACCCGGCACCTGAAGCTCGGGCGCGGCTCGCTCTCCGACGTCGAGTGGTTCGTGCAGCTCATCCAGTTGCAGCACGCGGCGGCAGTGCCCGCGCTGCGCACGACGTCGACGCTCGACGCCCTCGCCGCGGCGGTCGAACACGGTCTCGTCGAGGCATCCGATGCCGAGACGCTGCGCGCGGCCTGGGTCTTCGCGTCACGTGCCCGCTCGGCGCTCACGCTGTGGCTCGACCGAACGACCGACGTGCTGCCGGTCGAACGCACGCAGCTCGAGGGTGTCGCCCGAATCATGGGCTACCCGCCCGGCTCGGCCACGCAGCTCGAGCAGGACTACCTGCATGTCACACGCCGAGCACGCGCCGTCTTCGATCGCGGCTTCTACGGGGTAGAGCCGCGCCGCGAGCCGTCCATCGGCTGAACGGGCGCACGTCGGGTCGATCGACCCGACGATCTCGGCGACCCGAATCGTCGTACCGCCGTGGAACGACGGATGGGCCCGCCCCGCCGAAGCGGTGCGGGCCCATCCAGGCCGGATCCTACGACTGCAGGGGGGATGCAGGCTCGGATCCTGGGGACTGCAGAGGGGGCTGCAGGATCAGACGCCGTAGTAGAGCTCGAACTCGAACGGGTGGGGACGCTGAGCCAGCGGCTTCAGCTCCTTCTCGCGCTTGTAGTCGATCCAGGTCTCGATGAGCTCCTTGGTGAACACGCCGCCTTCGAGGAGGAAGTCGTGGTCGGCCTCGAGCGCGTCGAGCGCTGCGTCGAGCGAACCCGGCAGCTGCGGGATGGCCTTGGCCTCCTCGGGCGGGAGCTCGTAGAGGTCCTTGTCGACGGGCTCGTGGGGCTCGATGCGGTTCTTGATGCCGTCGAGGCCGGCCATGAGCTGTGCGGCGAAGGCGAGGTACGGGTTGCTCGCGCCGTCGGGCACGCGGAACTCGATGCGCTTGGCCTTCGGGTTGGTTCCGGTGATCGGGATGCGGATGCACGCCGAGCGGTTGCCGGCCGAGTACACGAGGTTGACGGGAGCCTCGAAGCCGGGAACGAGGCGGCGGAAGGAGTTGACGCTCGGGTTGGTGAAGGCGAGCACGGCCGGAGCGTGCTTCAGCAGGCCGCCGATGTACCAGCGTGCGAGGTCGGAGAGTCCGCCGTAGCCCGCCTCGTCGTAGAACAGCGGCTTGCCGTCGTTCCAGAGCGACTGGTGGGTGTGCATGCCCGAGCCGTTGTCGCCGAAGAGCGGCTTCGGCATGAACGTCGCCGTCTTGCCCCACTGATCGGCGGTGTTCTTCACGATGTACTTGAACTTCAGGATGTCGTCGGCCGCGTGCACCATGGTGTCGAAGCGGTAGTTGATCTCCTGCTGTCCGCCGGTGCCCACCTCGTGGTGCGAGCGCTCGAGCTGGAAGCCCGCCTCGATGAGCTTGAGCGAGATGTCGTCGCGCAGGTCCGCCGTCTTGTCGACCGGGCTGACGGGGAAGTAGCCGCCCTTGAACGGGGTCTTGTTGGCGAGGTTGCCGCCCTCCTCCTTGCGGCCGCTGTTCCAGGCGCCCTCTTCGGAGTCGACCGAGTAGAAGCTCGAGTGCTGGTTCACCTCGTACCGCACGTCGTCGAAGATGTAGAACTCGGCCTCGGGGGCGAAGTACGCGGTGTCGGCGATGCCGGTCGACGCGAGGTACTTCTCGGCCTTCTTGGCGACCTGGCGCGGGTCCTTCGAGTAGATCTCGCCGTTGCGCGGGTTGTAGATGTCGAAGACCATGACGAGCGTGCGCTCGGCGCGGAACTGGTCGACGTACGCGGTCGTCACGTCGGGGATGAGCTGCATGTCGGACTCGTGGATGTTCGCGAAGCCGCGGATCGAGGAGCCGTCGAACAGCTGGCCGACGGTGAAGAACTCTTCATCGACAGTGGAGGCCGGGATGTTGAAGTGCTGCTGCACGCCCGGAAGATCGGTGAAGCGGATGTCGAGGAACTTGACATCCGTCTCCTTGATGAACTTGAGAACTTCGGACGAATCGCTGAACATGTTTGCGCAGTCTCCAAGAGGACTAGAACCGGACGGACTTTCACAGCCGGTAGTGACGCTAGCCGGGCGCCGTTTCCCTGCCATGACCGGAATGTTTCGGCCATGTTACGCCCAGCGCCACTCGATAGACTCATTCGGTGCCTGACGCGAAACCCCAGACCTTCGGAGACCTCGACCCGAGCCGGTGGCCGGGGGAGCGTCTCGGACTGCCGAGCGAAGGGCGCGGTTCGGTCGCTCGCGCCGGTCGGCGTCTCGCCGCTCTGCTCGTCGACTGGGCGAGCGCGATGCTCATCTCGCTGCTCTTCACGCCGTACGAGTCCGTCGCCTACACCTGGGTCACGCCGCTCGTGTTCGCGGCGCTGCAGATCGTCTTCATCCCGACCATCGGCGGAAGCCTCGGGCACCGCCTGCTGGGCATGCGGGTCATTCCGCTCGAGGGCGGCTGGGTCGGACCCTGGCGCCCCGTGGTGCGTACCGCCCTCCTCCTGATCGTGGTTCCGGCGCTCGTCTGGGACTCGGACCAGCGCGGCTTCCACGACAAGGTCGCCGGCACGGTGCTCATTCGCTACTAGGCCGGGTGGGGGTCAGCTCCCGCGCAGACTCCGCAGGCCGCGAACGGCCGCGATCGGCTTCACCAGTGCGAGCTCGCCGAACCGGTGGTCGTCTGCGCGCCGGAGTCGGGAGGCGAGGTCGGGCCGGAGCTCCCACAAGTACGCGCGGGCCTTCTCGGCGTGGAGCGAGTTCGACACGATCTTGATCGAGTCCGCATCCTCGATCATGGGGATCGCGTTCCGGATGTTCTCCCAGGTGGTGACGCTCTCGCGTTCCAGCCGGATCGGGCCGGTGTAGCCGCGGCGACGGGCGTACCGCGCCATCAGCTCCGCTTCGGGAACGGAGCCGGCGACCGAGCCGCCGCACAGCACGAGCACGCTCTCGCTCATGTGCGGACTCCGGGAACGGATGCCGGCGCGCACTCGATACCGGTTCAGGGCATTGGCGCGCGCGCCACGATTCCGGTAGCCGAGCACGACGACGGCCTCGGTCGTGCCGGATGCCGCAGCATCGCCGAGTCGTCGACCGCTCGCGCGAAGATGCACGAGCTCGGCCCATCCGATGACGCCGGCGACGACCGCAGCAGGGACGATGAACCGGAGGAGACGCACCTTGCGAGGCTACAGCTCCGGCGAAGCTCACCGAGCCGGATGTATCGGTCGGATGCGGAACGAGAACGCGGCCCCCGTCATGACGGAGGCCGCGTTCGTATCGTTCAGTGCCGGGTCAGCGCATCTTGCCGCGCTGCGGCCGCGCCTTCATCGGGTCGATGCCCTTCGGGATCGGCAGCGAGGACTGCAGCGAGTTGAGTCGGTTGGACACCGCCAGCACCTCGGGCTTGGTGAGCGCCTTCTTCGTCTTGCGCAGCGTGACCGGGAGCTTGTGGAGCGCGATCGAGCCCTCGTCGTCGCCGACCGAGATCTGCGTGACCGGCACGTTCGGAAGGATGCGGGTGACCTTGCGCTGCTCGTCGTCGAGCATGCGCTTCGTGCGCGAGACGGGGCCCTCGCTGATGAGCGCGACGCCACCGCGGCCGACGGCGCGGTAGACGGCGTCCTGCGTCTTGCCGTTCACGGCGACGGGCATCTCGTTGCCCATCCAGCCGCCGCGAAGGCCGCTGCGGAGCACGGCACCCACGGCGCCGGGCTGGCCCTCGATCTGGGAGTACGCGGCGCGCTCGGCGCGACGGCCGAGGATCACGAGTGCGATGAGCAGACCCGCGAGCACGCCAGCGACGACCCAGAGGGCGATCGTGAAGCCGTTGCCCTCGCTCAGCCAGAGCGCCAGGCCAAGGCCCACGAGCACGGGGGCGAGGAAACCGAGGAGCATCAGCCACTGCGCGGTGGAATCGTAGCGGCGGGTCATCTGGAAGACCTGCCACATCTGCTTCATGCGGCCGGGCTCCTTCTGAGCCTTCGATGCGTCCTTGGTGCGTGCCATGTTCACAAGGATACCGGCGCGGAGGGCCGTGGGGGGGCCCCCCCGGGCCGCCGGGCGGCGCCGCCGGAGCCCCCGGGCCCCCCCCCCCCCCCCCCCCCCCCCCCCCCGGGGCGGTTAAAAAAAAACCACCCCC
>NZ_JBHURI010000007.1:0-73199 GCF_042673425.1 Agromyces sp. NPDC056965
GGGGCGGCGATGCCCGTGCCACCGGCACCCCGGCTCTCGGTGCAGTCGCTGAACGTGACGTTCGGCGCCACCCGGGTGCTGCACGACGTCGACGTCGTCGTCGCTCCGGGCGAGATCCACGGCCTCGTCGGCCAGAACGGCTCGGGCAAGTCGACGTTCGCGAAGGTGCTCACGGGACTGAACCTCCCCGATGAGGGCGCCGTGGTCGCCATCGACGGCTCGCCGTTGCCGCTGCCGATCCGCCCGCACCAGGCTCGCGACTACGGCATGTCGGTCGTGCACCAGAACCTCGGGCTCGTGCCCGAGATGACCGTGCTCGAGAACATGCGCATGGGCCGCCTCGAGGGCCACGGCCTCTTCCGCCGCATCGACTGGGCGAAGGAGCGCGCCGAGGCGATGCTCGCCTTCGAGCGCATCGGCCGGCTCGTGCCGCTCGACTCCCGGGTCTCGTCGCTCAGTGAAGAGGACCGCACCGCGGTCGCGATCGCACGAGTGCTGCAGGATGCCACGCCGGGCGCCGGCCTCATCATCTTCGACGAGTCGACCCGCGCGCTCGGTCGCCGCGCGCTCGAGAACTTCTACCAGGACCTCGACGACATCGTCGCCACCGGCACCTCGGTGCTGCTCATCACGCACCGCCTCGAAGAGATCGTCGACGGCGCCGACAGCGTCACGGTGCTGCGCGACGGCCGCGTCGTCGAATCCGCTCGGCCGGTCGAGGGGCTCACCGAGGCCGAGCTGACCACGCTCATCCTCGGCCGCACGATCATCGACCTCGGCGAGCGCATCGTGCACGAGCGCCATGACGACACCCCCGAGCTGCGCGTCACGGGCCTCACCGGCCTGCGCCTGCGCGAGCTCTCGTTCTCGCTGCACCAGGGCGAGGTGCTCGGCATCACCGGCATCGGCGGATCGGCGTACGACGACGTGCCCTACCTCCTCGCCGGAGTCACCCCGGCCGAGGCCGGCACGATCGAGCTGCCCGACGAGACGATCGAGCTCACGGGGCTCGACCCCGCTCGCGCCATCGAGCACGGCATCGCGATCGTGCCGCAGGGCCGCGAGCACGCGGGCCTCGCGATGAGCGAGACCGTGCTCGAGAACGCGGCGTTCCCGCAATCGGCCCGCCGTCGCCCGCTCTCGCGACTGCAGCTCGCATCGGAGCGAGCGCTCGTCGACGACTGGATCGAGCGACTCGACGTGCGCCCGCCGCGGGCGGACGCGATCGTCGGCACCTTCAGCGGCGGCAACGCCCAGAAGGTCTTCATCTCGAAATGGCTCGCGACCGATCCGCGGATGCTGCTGCTGCACGAGCCGACCCAGGCGGTCGACGTCGGCGCCCGGCAGACGATCGTCGAGGCCGTGCGCTCCGCCGCGGAGGATCGCTTCGTCATCGTCGCCGGGTCGGATGAGAACGAGCTCGCGCTCCTCTGCGACCGAGTGCTCGTGCTCGTCGACGGCCGCATCGACCAGGAGCTCACGGGCGAGCTGTCGCCCGACCGCATCGTCGAGGCGATCTACTCGGGCAGCGCTCGCGCGAAGCTGCGCGACCGCTCGCTCACGGGCAGACTCGATGCACCCGCCCCAGAGGAGGAACGACCGTGACCGCAGATGCAGGAGCAGACGCAGGCGCAGACACCAGTGCAGACACCGGCACCGGCGCAGCCGACGAGCAGCTCGACGGCTTCTTCTCCGCCGCGCGGGTGACCGCGCGCGACGAGGCGATCGAGCTCGCCGGCACCGACTTCCGCCGGTTCCTCTACGACCACGACGACGAGACGCTCGCGCCGTGGCGGGGCATGGGCTACCAGGAGTTCTCCGACGCGCGCCGCGACGACCGGTTCCTGCAGGCGCTGCTCGACGAGTGGAACGCGGAGCTCGACGAGCCCTTCGCCGGCGTCACCTCCGACGGAGTCGTACGCCCCGGGCTCTATGATCTGGCCGAGCGCGGCGACGACGCCGAGCTCGTCGCGGCGGCCGAGGGTGCGCTCGCGACGTTGACCGACGAACAGCGCGAGGCATTCCGGCATCCGCTCGACTCGAAGGAGTGGCGGGCGTGGAGCAACCCCGAGTTCGTCTTCCACCGCGTGGGCCTGCGACTCGAAGACCTCTCCGAGGAGCAGGTCGCCGCGATGCTCGGGCTCGTCGAGGCGTCGCTGAGCGCCGAGGGGTACGAGCGCGTGCGCGAGGCGATGCAGCTGAACGGATTCCTCGGCGAGCTCGTCGACCTGCCGACCATCCTGAACGACCGCAGTTACTGGGTAGCGCTCTACGGCGATCCGGTCGCGGGCGGCGCGTGGGGCTGGCAGCTGTTCGGCCACCACGTCGCCGTGCACTTCGTCACCGTCGCGGGCCGTCACGTCGTCGCGCCCGTCTTCCTCGGCGCCGAGCCCGCGCTCTCCGACGGCGAACGGCCGCCGATCTTCGAGGCGCGCGAAGAGACCGCGCTCGAACTCGCGGCCTCGCTCACCGACGAGCAGCGGGCGGCCGCGGTCGTCTACGCCTCGGTGCTCGACCCGAAGATGCCCGCGGGGCGCCTGCACCCGGCCGACGAGCGGCACGTCGCCGGCGCGTTCCACGACAACCGGCTCATCCCGTACGAGGGCATCTCGGCGTACGACCTCGACGACGAGCAGTGGGCGCTGCTGCTCGACCTCGTCGAGGACTACCTGCTGCTGCTGCGCCCCGACCAGCGCAGGCTCACTCGCGCCGACGTCGAGGAGCACCGCGACGAGACCTGGTTCGCCTGGTACGGCGGCACCGACGGCACACAGCCGTTCTACTTCCGCATCCAGAGCCCGGTGATCGTCGCCGAGCTCGACCACCACGCCGGCGTGTGGCTGAACAACCGGGTGCCGCAGCGCTTCCACGTGCACTCGACCCTGCGGCTGCCGAACGGCAACGACTACGGCCGCGCCTACGTCGAGCAGTGGCGCGCGCGACAGGGCGACACGCAGGCCTGACTGGCTCGTTCACCGCACCCGCATCACGCGCCCTGCACCACCGCACCCTGCACCACCGCACCACCGCACCACGAGGAGCCAGACATGCTGCCCACCACGAACTTCGACCCGCCCTTCGCGATCACCCGCGCGAGCCACGTCTCGCTCGCGGTCACCGACCTCGAGGCGAGCCGTGACTTCTACCGCGACGTCATCGGGCTCGTCGTGACCGAGGAGGCCGGCGACGTCGTGTACCTCCGCGGGCTCGAGGAGGCGGCGCACCACTCGCTCGTGCTCGAACGCGCCGACGAGGCGAAGGCGCTGCGCGTCGGCCTGCGGGTGCGGGAGGGCCGCGACATCCTCGCCGCCGAAGCCTGGTGCCGGTCGAACGGTGTCGAGCATGAACGTGTCGAGCGCCCGCACCAGGGGCCAACGCTGCAATTCACCGACGCGGTCGGCACGCGCATGGAGCTCACCTCGTCGATGGCGCAGGTGCCGCGCAAGATGCAGGAGTTCCACGAGTTCGTCGCGGGCGCGCCGCAGCGCCTCGACCACTACCAGGTCGTCACCTACGACGTGCAGGCGGCGACCGACTTCTGGACAGGCCTCGGCATGCGCATGTCGGAGTACACCGCGACCGATGGCACCGACGAGCTGTGGGGCACGTGGATGGAGGTCAAGGGCAACACCCACGACCTCGTCTTCACCAACGGCCGCGGCCCGCGGTTGCACCACTTCGCCTACACGGTGCCCGACGCGACCGCCCTGCTGCATGCAGCGGATGTCGCGGGCTCACTGGGCTTCGGCGACGAGATCGATCGCGGCCCCGGCCGTCACGGCATCTCGAACGCGCTGTTCCTCTACCTGCGCGACCCCGACCAGCACCGCGTCGAGCTCTTCACGACGCACTACCAGTTCATCGACCTCGAAGACCAGCCGATCCGCTGGGACGTGAGCAACCCCCGTCGCGCGCAGCTCTGGGGCATGCCGGCCTCGCGCCGCTGGTTCTTCGAGGCGAGCGAGTTCCCGGGGGCCGAAGTGCACGACCCGCTGCTGCAGGCGACGCCCGCGACGCTCGAAGACGTGCTCAGCCTGCACTGACGGTCGTTCCGCCGCGCCTCGCGTGTGCAGCGGCACGTCGGCGGCGCACTCATCGCTGCGCGCTACAACAGCCAGTACTCGCCGACCGGGTCGCGGGCCGGCTTCAAGCCGAACCGCTCCGAGGGCTTCGCGCCGTGCAGCACGACGCCGAACAGGTCGCCGATCACGCTGCGGTTGGTGCAGAAGTACGCGTGGCCGAGGCGATCGTCGCGCTGGTCGTCGACGACGATGTCGGTCACGACCACGGTCTCCATCGGTGCGATCAGGATGACGCCGTCGGTGATCTGGCCTGCTCGGCCCGCCCGGTGGATGCGGTCGGAGAAATCGAGGGCGGTGTCGACGCCGCACGCGTACAGCGTGAGGCGTGGCGGCGCGACATCCGTGCCCGCACCGGCCGCTGCCGCGAGCGCCGTGTTGAAGTCCGTGATGAACTGCCGGAAGGTTCCCGCATCGATGTCGGGCGCCGCGAACACCAGTTCGCGCAGCGGCGTCGCATAGTCGTTGGCGCCGCGCACCAGGCGTTCGAGGGCGCCGGTGGTCGCGCGATTGCCCATGCTGTGCGCGACGACGTGGATGCGGCGGGCACCCGTCTCGGTCATCAACCGCTCGAGCACATGCGCGAGGTGCGGCACCGACCAGGCGACGGATGCCTCGTCGGCCGTGTACGCGAGCGTCTTGCCGCGCGACGGCCACGAGAAGAGCACCGGGAGCCCGCGGAACTCGAGATCGTAGGTGAACTGGGCGGCCCGCAGGGCGGCCTGTTCCCATGAGGTGTTGTAGCCGTGCACGAAGAGCAGGATGTCGTCACTCGTGTCGGCCGGGTCATCCGATTCAGGGCCCGAGACCTCGGCACGGATGCTGGCGAGCCACTCCGTCTCGTCGAGTTCGCGCACCTCCTGCACGATGAGGTGCTTGTCGGGATTGGCCCGGAACTCGAGCTTGAACAGCTTCGGCTTCTCGAGGTGGCCCTTGCGGTGGCTGTCGGGGATGCTCACCGTGACCTGGCCGTAGCTGAGCGCGCCGAGGCCGTCGGCACCGGCGTTGCGTCCGGTTCCGAACCGTTCGGCTGCGGGCGCATCGCGAACGTGCTCGCGATCGGTCGCGAACCAGACCGGCACGCGAACGTGGCGCGCGTTGGAGGCACGTGAGGCTCCGGCCGACCTTGCGAACGGGTCGTAGGGTTCGAGGCGAACGGGCGGGACCTCCTCTTGTTGCTGTTGCTGTTGCTGTTGCTGTTGCTGTTGCTGTTCTTGCTGCTGCTGCTGCTGCTGCTGTTCGTGTTGTTGTTGTTGTTGTTGTTGTTGTTGTTGTTGCTGCTGCTGCTGTTCTTGTTGCTGCTGCTGCTCCTGCTGTTGCTGTTGTTGCTGCTGCTGCTCCTGTTGCTGCTGAGGTGGCGCTTCGGCCTCGACCTCGCGCATCGGCCTGCCACCGACCCAGACGACGTCGCGGTCGCTGAAGTCGTCGGTCGCACCCAGCTCGCGCAGTCGAGAGGGGCGGAGGAACGTGCGCGACCATGTCGCGTTCGCGGCCGCGGATCGGAGGAACCACGGGGGCTCGGCCGCGTCGACGTCGAACTCGGCGATGCTCGCGAACGACTCCGTGTCCGCGACGAGGGCGACGACCTCGGGCCGCCACGGCCAGCCCGACGGATGCAGCGCGCTCCAGCTCAGCAGCAGTGCCGCGATCTCGCGAGCCTCGTCGTCCGTCGTCTCGGTCTCATCGTCGAGGAGCCTGAGGAGCGCAGTCAGGTCGGCCTCGAGCGCCGGCATGCGCTCGCCGGCGAACTCGGCGATCCTCGGGAGCAGCATCGCAACGTCCGCTTGGACTCGATCGAGCTCACGGTCGTACGAATCGCCGTTCATGGCTGACCTTCTTCCACTCGACGCCGTCGGCTCAGGGATCCCGCGACAGCGTGCAGCTCACCGTGTAGGTGCCGTCGGAGATGGTGTCGAAGACGGTGACCGCCACCGTGCGCTTGCGCTCGGGCGGCTCGTTGGGGCTGAGCCCCGCGATCGTCCACGAGGTCACGCCGTGCGCGGCCCCGAGGTCATCGGGGTCCTCGATGACGAGGTCGAGGGTCTCGGTGAAGCCGACCGACTTGCTCGTGCCTCCGCGCTGCGTCACCTCGAACCAGATCTTCTCCATCATGCCGGGCCAGTCCTCGCCGGTGTCGGCGTCGTCCCAGTCGGTCGTGAGCAGCTTCTCGCCGTCGATCCACATCTCGAACACCGGCTCGTCCTCACCCGGCCAGTCCGGCCCCGACTCGTCGGCGACGTGCACGGTGAATCCCTTGTCGAGCCGCAGGTAGCTCACCGGGGTCGACCAGCGGATGACCTGCCCGGTGTCGGCGTCGCTGTCGCGGCGAACGGTGATGAACAGCTCGTCGTCGGAGCTCGCGGTGAAGTCGTGCGTGAGCACGCCCGAACCCGAGTCGTCGCCGAGCGGGCTGCTCGCGGCATCCAGCGCCTCGATGGTTCCCGACCCTCTCGGCTGCTCGACGGTCACGGACTCCTGCCGCGATTTGCCGATGAGCGTCTCGATCGTCTTCAACCGGAACCACGCGGTGTCGTCGTCGCCCAGCCGCTGGTTCTCGGGGAACGGCACGGGCACGTCGAGGTGGGGCGGCAACGCGATCGCGGTGGCCTTGCTGTCGCCGAGGTGCTCGAGCACGATGAGCACGCCGCCGCCCGGGTTGCCGCTCTTCGTACGCATCGAGACGAGCAGCGGCGAGCGGTTGACGTAGGTCGAGCCCTCGTCGCCGACCTGTCGCTCGAGCTCGCGGTAGATGTTCTCGACGGCCGGCGGCACGTCGGAGACCGACAGCGAGTCGAGCCGGGTCAGGGGCCGTGAGATGTCGTCGGCGGCGTGCACCTCGACGACGAGCGACGGGCTGTGGTGGAACGTGTACGTGCCCGGCCGGCGAAGCCAGGCCCAGGACCGCCCGCCTTCGACGGCGATGTCGGGCTGCACGAACGTGGCCAGGGAGGTCTGCGGCTGCCCGGGACCCGAGGTGCCCGCGCTCGGTCCGACGGCGTCGATATCGACCGCCGAGGTCGGCTGGCAGTGGTCGTCGCGCACCTGGATCAGCGCTTCGAGCGCGTAGTGGTCGGAGGTGTCGCGGTGCCCGACCCGCATGTGGTGGGCGACGAGGTCGACGCCGTCGATCGTCTTGAACCGGCAGATGTAGTCGAGCCGCTGCTCGGCCTGCGTCTCGCGGTTGCGATTGGTGAGGCCGGGGTCGAGGTCCTGCGACATCCCCGGCGGGCGCATCTCGATCCAGCTGTCGGCGAAGAGCTCGCCGAACGGGTCGCCCGGGGTGTCGAAGATGTCGAACCACTCGTTGCTCGTTGCGTCGAGGTCGCCGCGGATGTTGAGGTCGCCGGCCACGATCACGTTCTGCCAGTTGTTCGGCGACGAGCCGAGCACCTCGGCGACGAGGTCGCGGATCTCGGCGAGCTGGTTCTTGCGCACGTCGCGGTACTGCTCCTCGGTGTCGTAGGCGGCCTGCAGGTGGGTGAACACCAGCGTCGTGATCTCGGCGGGCCGGCCCACCTGCACGAGCACGGCGGCCTTCGATGCCCAACTGTCGGCGCCCGCGTCATCCGCGTAGAAGCGCTCACGTCGGTCGCCGCCGCCCGGCAGCGTGAGGAACGGGAGCTGCGAGAACACCATGAGCCCCGCGTCCTCCTCGAGGTCGCCCTCGTGCACCGATTCGATCACGTGGGGCCATTTCGCCTTCAGCTCGGCGATCAGCACGGCGCGGGCGTCTTCGCTGAACACCTCGTTGAGGGCGAGCACGTCGGGCCGCTCCTTCGGCTTGATCTTGAGCAGGTCGGCGGCGACGGCCTCGGCGCGTGCGATCGAATCGGCGGCGCCACCGGGCAGCAGGCCGGCGATGCCGGCGGGCACGCTCACCGTGCCCTCGCTGACCCCGGCGATCACGGGCAGCAGCTGCACGTTGAACGTCATGAGACGGAGCGGTCGCATCAGCGCACCGCCTTCGGTCGCTCGGCCGACGCGTCGGCATCGACGGTTCGGTTCCGGTGAGCTGTTCGCAGTCGCATGGCGTCCGCCTTCCCCTCATGGCGGTGTCACCGTACTGCCGCGCACGGGCGTCGTCCTCAGGGTTGTCCCTGCCCGTTCGCCGGGCTGTCGGCCGGCGCCGTACTCGGCTACCGTGGCGCCCATGCAGAGCGATGCGGCAGCGAACTCGCCCGGAACGCCAGCCGAGGTGGCGCGGCGTCTGATCGAGCAGAACACCTACGTCACCCTCGCCACGAGCGACGGCGCCGGGCGCCCATGGGCGAGCCCCGTCTGGTTCGCGCCGCGCGGCCTCGCGGAGTTCTACTGGGTGTCGCGAACCGGCCGACGGCACTCGCGCAACATCGAGGCGCGCCCCGAGGTGGCGCTCGTGGTCTTCGACTCGACGGCGCCCGTCGGTCATGCCGAGGCCGTGTACGTCGATGCGGTCGCCGGCCAGGTCGACGACGTCGACCTCGCGGCCGCGCTCGCGGTCTACAGCGGGCGCTCGATCGAGCGAGGGCTGCCGGCTTGGGATGCCTCGGCGGTGACCGGTGATGCGCCGCACCGCCTCTACGTGGCGCGCGCGATCGACGTGTTCGTGCTCGACGAGACCGAAGGGCGGGTCAGCGTTCCGGTGAGGTGAACGGCCGACCGGTCTCTCGCCGGCTGGGTGTCTTCGGGGTTTCGCTTCGTCCCGACTGCGTATGCCAGTTCACCCTCAGCGCTGAGGCGGAACTGGCATACCCGCTCGGTGACTCGTCTCTGCAACGCCAGCGGCGGGCTCCACCGCCTGGACGTGGCGCGCGCGATCGACGTGTTCGTGCTCGACGAGACGGAAGGGCGGGTCAGCGTTCCGGTGAGGTGAACAGCCGACCCGCCCCTTGTCTCATGCCTCAGCGAGCGAGTTGCACGAGCAGCGCTTCGGAGAGCGCGATCGCCGCCGCACGGTCAGCTCCGCTCACGTTGAACCAGTCCTGACCGATTCTGAGATCCACCGCGCACTGCGTGCCGTATTCGTCATCGCATCGAACTACGGCTTCGTCGTCGGAGTGGAGTCCTCCCAGTGACACTGGGGTAGAGCTGCCGGCCAGGAGCATCCGCTCGAACGCCCAGCGCCCTCCGTGCGCGACGTTCACGTGCGCGAACGTGGCGTCGAGGTCGGGTAGTCCCCATGAGCATCCCACGTCGCCGGCATGCCAGCGCGCCTCCGCCCACTGGCTCCACCCGCCACCGCCCCGGCCATGAGGCACAGCTTCGGATTCTGCGGTGGCGGCCCGCACAGCCTCGATCGGGATGATGGTGTCGCACTCGAGTTGGACGCCCGCGGGTGCGCTGGGACCCGCAGCCGGACCCGCCGCGCTCACCGCCGCGATGACCCCGTCGACGAAGGGATCCCAGCCCGACGAATCGACCGCATTCGGTTCTCCGGCGAGCGCTTCGATCTCCACCCACGCATCGCCGACGGCCGCGATCGCGAAGCAGACCGCCTCGCCACAGCCACGATCGTCGCGCGGGAACCCGTAGTTCGTCGCGTTGACGCTCCACCCTTCCGCCGGTCGCGGCAAGATCGAGACCGTGACACCGACGTAGGCGGGGTTCCAGCCGTACTGACTGTTGTAGGCCACTCCGTTCGACCATTCGCACACGGTGCCGCCCTCGGAGAGGATCGACGTGGGCCGCAGGATGTTGATGCCAGCCCCGGAGGCAGTGACGATCGGGTCGACGATGCCGACCTCGGTCGTGAAGAGCCCCGACGCCACGGAGTCGTCGATCAGCGTCGCGCAGTCGAGGCCGTAGCGCGATGCGGGCTGCCCGGGCTCGACGTCGAATTCGGACGGTGTCGGTGTCGGAGTCGGGGTCGGCGTGGCTGATGGGGTGGGTGTCGACGTCGCCACAGGCGCGGCGCCCGGTTCTCCGCCGAATGGCACGACCCCGAAGGCGAATGCAGCTCCAGTGCCGACTCCGAGGAGCAGGAGCACGCCGAGGGTCAGGCCGATGATGCGGTCAGCTCGTGGGGTGCGCTTGGCGGGTGCCGGCGCGGGTTCGTTCGCGACCTGCTCGAGCACGTTGTGCTTCATCGAGACGAGCAGGCGAGTCAGCTCGTCTCCGGTTGGGGGATCAGACCTCATCGAGGGTCACCGCCTTCTTCAATCGGGCCCGGCTTCGGGACACGCGTTGCTTCACGGCGCCGACGCTGAGGCCGAGTCGTTCCGCGGCATCCGCGTAGGGCAGGCCTTCGACGAGGCACAGCTCGCACACCTGCCGGTCGATCGGCTCGAGTCGCGCGATCTCGTCGAGCACCCAGCGCAGCTCGTCGCGTGCGGCGTCGGCGTCGTGCCGGTCGCGCATTACGCCCGCGTGGCTCGAGGAGTTCTCGTCGAACTCGTCGGTTCGGTTGCGTGCCGCCTTGCGGATGAAGTTCATGCCGAGGTACCGGCATGTGACGAGGAGCCACGGAAGCAGTGACGTCTCGGCGATCGTGATCTCGGCCGCCTTGCGCCACACCGTGACGAAGGTGTCCTGCACGATCTCCTCGACGTCGAGCCGGCTCTGGGCGATCGCCCACGCGTACCGGGTCACAGCCGCCGCGTGCCGATCGAACACGATCGGCAACGCCGTGTCGTCGCCGCCCGCCAACCTCCTCAGGAGATCAGCGTCGGTGCCTTCGCTCTCGTCCATGTGCACCTCCTCACATTAGAGATGTCGCAGTACGGCGAAAGGTCACACATGCCTTCGAATTGCGCCGAGATTTCGACCTCGCGGGATGTCGATCTCGCCTGCTGCGGTTCGACGCATGAGTAGAGGCATCCGCTTCTGAAAGCTCGCTCTCATGACGTAGGAGAAGATCGTGTCGACTCCCCGGGCCCTTCGGCCGCTGCGCAACCCCGCCTACCGCTGGCTCGCGGCGGCGCTCGTATCCTCACTCGTCGGGTCCGGCATCTGGCTCGTCGCGCTCGTCTGGCAGATCGTGGCGATCGGCGGCGGCGCGGCCGAGCTCTCGCTCGTCGCGGGTGCGTCGGCGATCGGCATGCTGCTGACGACGCTGCTCGGCGGTGCGCTCGCCGACCGCATCCCGCAGCGGAGGATCCTCGTCGTCGTCGAGGTCGTGCGCACCGCGAGCGTCGGCATCGTCGCGCTCCTGTCGCTCACGGGCACCCTCGCGGTCTGGCAGCTCGCCGCGGTGGCCCTCGTCGGCGGTGTGATGGCCGGGCTGTACTACCCGGCCTACTCGGCGCTGCTGCCGAGCGTCGTGCCCGAAGACCAGCTGCTCGCCGCCAACGGGTTCGAGGGCATGGCCCGGCCCGTGCTCATGCAGGCCGCGGGTCCGGCGCTCGCGAGCGCGCTCATCGCGGTCTCGTCGCCCGGTGCGGCACTCGCCGTGGCCGCGCTGACGGGGGCCGCGGCGGTCGGATTCCTCGTGAAGGTGCCCGACCTGCCGCTGCGGGGCGGACGGCTGGGCGAACCCGCCGGCGAGCACGGCGACCACGGCGAACTGTCCGAGGCGAACAGCGGCGGCTCGCGGCATCCGGCGGTCGCATTGCTCGTCGACGTGCGCGAGGGCTTCGTCTACATGGCCCGCACGCCCTGGCTGCTCGGCACGCTCGGGTTCGCGTCGCTCCTCATTCTGCTGATCATGGGGCCGTTCGAGGTGCTCGTGCCGTTCGTGATCAAGGATGCCGCCGGCGGCGGCCCGCAGGAGCACGCGCTGATCCTCGCGGCGTTCGGCATCGGCGGCGCGGTCGGTTCGATGGTCGTCGCCTCGCTCCGGCTGCCGCGTCGCTACCTGACGGTGATGAACCTGCTGTGGGCATTCGGATGCCTCCCGCTCGCGGTCTTCGGAATGACCGACCAGATCTGGCTCATGGCGATCGCGGCGTTCACCGTCGGCGCGGCGTTCAACGGCGGCGTGGTGATCTGGGGCACGTTGCTGCAGCGCCGGGTGCCGCCGGCCATGCTCGGGCGGGTCTCGAGCCTTGACTTCTTCGTCTCGCTCGCGTTCATGCCCGTGTCGATGGCCATCGCCGGGCCGGCGGGGGAGACGGTCGGGCTGCCCGTGGTGTTCCTGATCGCGGGGGTCGCGCCGGTCGTGATCGGCGTGGTGGCGATCGTGGCGGCGAGGATGACGCGCGACGAGATCGCGAATCCGCTCGATGCGGGCGATGACGCGGTGGCTGACACGGCGACCGATGCCGTGGCCGATGCTGTCGCTGACGCGGGTGATGCGCCTGCCGAGGGTGCGGTTGCCACCGCCGAGGGCCTCGTGCCGGTCGGGGCGTGACCGCGCGCTTCTGCAGCCTCCCAGCCGCGCCCATAGGATCAATGGCATGGCCGGATTCTGGGGCAAGCGCAAGCGTGACGAGCAGGAACTCAACGCTCAAGATGCCGTCTTGGCGCAGCGGGCCGGCAGCGCCCTGGTCGCCGCCGATGAGCGCGTGCGCGTCACCGCCGACGAGCTCGCCTTCGCCGATGCCGAGCTCGGCCACGACGCGACAGCCGAGCTGCGCACCGCGCTCGCCGCGGTGAAGGAGCACCTGGGCGAGGCGTTCCGCCTGAACCAGCTGAACCACGACGAGATTCCCGACACCGCCGAAGAGCTGCGCACGCGCAACGCCCGCATCGTGCAGCTCTGCGATTGGGCCGAAGACGTGCTCGACGAGCACATGTCGACCCTCGCCGACAAGATCGCGCGGGCGCGCCGGGCTCCCGAGATCATCGCCGGAGTGCGAGCGGATGCCGCGCGCCTCCGTCTCCGCATCCCGCAGGCCCGCGACACCATCGACCGACTCGCCGCCCGCTACGCCCCCGAGGCGCTCGCCCAGGTCGAGGCCAACCCCGCGCAGGCCGAGCAG
Organism: Agromyces sp. NPDC056965; assembly: GCF_042673425.1. Classification (NCBI taxonomy): domain Bacteria; kingdom Bacillati; phylum Actinomycetota; class Actinomycetes; order Micrococcales; family Microbacteriaceae; genus Agromyces; species Agromyces sp. NPDC056965. Next base: position 12,917 of record NZ_JBHURI010000007.1, read on the forward strand.
CTGCTCGGATTCGCCGAGCACAGTGCCGGTGTCGCCGAGCGTCGCCGCGAGGCCGGGCAGCGCGAGCAGGCGAACCTCGCGCTCGAGGCCTCGACGGAATCCGTGCGCCGTGCCGCGACCCTGCTCGATGCGGTGGAGACCTTCGAGGTCGAGGCGCTGCGCGCCGAGTCGACGTTGGCCGCGATCGTCGAGGATTCGCGCGGCGACGTGGTCGCCGCGCTCAAGGAGCCGCAGTCGGCCGGGGTCGCCACCGCGATCACCGCGCTGCAGGGTGCCCTCGCCTCCCTTCCAGCGGCCGGGGTCAACACCGACCCGTTCTCCCTGCTGAGTCGCCTGCGCGATGCGAATTCCGGGCTGGATGCCGCGATCGCCGCGGCCCGCGAGCGCGCTGCGCGCCCGATCCCGCCGCTCGAGCACGTGCACCACGCCATCGACGACGCCGATCGGCAGCTCGCGGTCGCTCGCGACGTCATCGCCGGCCACCGCGGCTGGATCGGCGCCGACGCCCGTACCCGCCTCGCGGAGTCCGAGCGCGTGCGCGTCGACCTCGACCGCTTCCTCGGCACACCCGCGGCCACCGTTTCTGTCATCGACGAGGACCACCGCGAGCAAGCGATGCTGATGGCGAGGCGCGTCGCGCACCTCGCGGCCGAGGCGCTGCAGCTCGCGCAACGTGACATCGACTCATCACGACCGCAGGACCGCGGTCAGTGGGGCGGCGACAACTGGGGCGGCGGCGGTCGACGTGGTGGCGGGTCGTCTGACGTGATGGGCGGGATCCTCGGTGGGCTCGTCATCGGGAGCATCCTCGACGGGATGTTCGACTGAGTACAGAGCGCCACTGGCGCCCGGAGAACGTCGATCCATCGACGGACTGTCAGCCCATGCGGCCCCATGCACCGAAGGAGCCACCGGGTGTGGTCTGCGCTGCGCCGATGACCGCATTGCTTGTGATGGCCGTGTACACGCAGAGATATCCCGAGGGGGTTCTCACCGCAGCCGGGTCCGAGAGGGCCCCGGCTCCACCGAATCCGATGGCCTGCCATGATGCGAAGCCACCTCCCGGGACCGTCTGGTTGGTACCGACGGTGACTGATCCCAGCGTGCGGCTGTAGACCACCACGAGGTTGTCTGGAGTGATCAGAACGGCGGGCGATCCGATGAGGTCACCGCGCTTCTCGCCCACGGGAGCCCACCCGCCGAATGCGCCCCCCACCGCCGTCTGGGTTGTGAACGCGATGTTGTTGTCGGCCGCCGCGGAGATCACCGTTGCGATGCCAGTGGACGAGACGACGACGGAGGGGTCGCTCTCCACTCCGGCGCCGTTGATGCCAACGACCGACCATGCTCCGAAGGGGCCGTCGACAGAAGTCTGCATCGTCGTCTTGATCACGCCATCGACGGTTCGCGTGAAGACCTGCAACAGGCCGCTGGGATGCTTCACGATTGCCGGCTTTCCCACCGCCTTGGGGGTGCCGGTGCCCACAGCCGTCCAGGCGCCGAACGCGGAGAGCGGAGCTACCTGGGCGGTGATGCCGACATTGCCGTTGTCCACCGCGGCGAAGATGCAAATGCGCCCGCTCGCCGAGACCACGACGGCCGGCCCGCCGACGATGCCGGCACCACCAACTCCCATCGGCGCCCAACTGCTGAATGCGCCGCCGGCGGCCGACTGGCCGGCGCCCACCACTGTGCCGCCCTGCAGGGCGTAGGCGCCGAGCTGCCCGCCCGGTATCTGGATCACTGCAGGTGTTCCTGCGAGCGTGGCGGCGCCGTAACCAATCTGCGACCAGGCGGGGAACACCCCGCCCGGTGCTGCCTGGTTGGTGCCGTACAGCACCCCGTCGCGGACTTGGTAGAGCGCGATGACACCGTTCGCGAGCATCATCGCGACAGGCGCAAGCTGCCCCCCATTGACGAACTTCGTGAAGTCGACTCGAGTACCACGCGCCGTGAGGCCGTGAATGTGAAGGTGGATGTCGCCGCCGTAGTCGACCCCGCTTGCTGATGCGCCCGACCTGCCGATGATCTGGCCGGCGTTGTAGTGCCCATCAGCCGAGAACGCCGAGAGATGCTGGAAGACGACCGCGGCGAGGTCTCCCGTTCCCTCTCCGGTTTGGCCGGCCAGCTGGCGCGTGACCGGCATATCAAGCGTCAGGATTGCGCGACGCCCGGCAGTACCGACCCAGCCCGCCGCCCACTCACCGGATCCGCCGCTCGTACGAAGAGTGCCCGCTGCAGGTGCGCGCAACGGTGTTCCATACCCAAGCGGATAGTCGGTTCCGCCCAGCGAGTAGCTGAGGTGGTCGAGCCACGTGAACGACACGTTCCATGCGGAGAACGGGTTGTAAAGCGCGCCGCCACCCGCCCAGGCGGGTGCGGCCGGGAGGAGGCTTCCTCCGATGGCGCCGACTCCCGCGATACCCGCCAATCCACCGAGCAGGGACCGTCGGCTGAGCGCTCCCGCCTCACCTCGGGTCGTGTCGGAACCCTTCATCGTGCAGCCTTCTGTGCTGCTTGGCCGATCGGCCGACTGCCAGGAAAGGCTGCGGTGATCGGCATTGCGAGGCAGGTCACGAGAAGTGCCGGCTTGCGAGAATGAGCACAGCGGACAAGCTTCTTCACGTTCCCCCCAAAGGCGTTCGTCCTGTGTGCCCCGAGCACTGGCGCCTTCTCTGCATACTGGATGCCAATCGCCCGAGTGGACGTCTCGGCGCGCCGATGGCAGCGGGATAGTCGACGTGTCGCGACTGACACGGATGCCGCGTCGGCGGTGTCCCCGGTCGATGGAGGCGATGCTGATGGCACGACGCAAGGTCGTGGCGTGCGTGATTCACTTTCGCCGTAGCGTGCTTCGAGCGGCGAACATACGATGGAACATGGCCGGGTTCCGGATCGGGCGCAGACGCCCTGCGCAACTTCTCGAGGTCCACGACGCTGACTTGGCGAAGCAGGCTGGGCAGGTCCTCGTCGTCACAGATGATCGCATTCGAATCGCCGCCGAAGAGCTCGCCTTCGCCGAGGCCGAGCTGGGCGCCGACGCCACCACTCCTCTGATCGGGGTGCTCGTCGAGGTTCGCAGACGCTTGAGTGACGCGTTCCGTCTGAACCGGCTCAATCACGATGCGATCCCCGGCACCGCTGACGAGGTGCGTGCTCGATACCTGCGCATCGTGGAGCTGTGCGGATGGGTCGACGACGCGCTCGAAGAGCACACCTCCGGGCTCGCCGACCGGACGCGGCGGGCGCGGCGTGCTCCCGAGATCATCGCCGGTGTGCGAGCGGACATCGAGAGCCTGTGTCCACTCATCCCTGTCGCCGACGACACCGTCGAACGACTTGCTGCGCGCTATGCCCCCGAGGCACTGAGCCAGATCGAGGCGAACCCCGCGGAGGCCGATCAGCTGCTCGGGTTCGCCGCGCACAGCGTGCGTGTGGCCGAGCGACGGCGATCGGCCGGGCAGCGCGAGCAGGCGAGCGTCGCGCTCGAGGCATCCGTCGAATCGGTGCGCCGAGCTGCGACCCTCCTCGATGCGGTGGAGACCTTCGAGGTGGAGGCGTTGCGAGCGGAGTCCGCGCTGGCTGCGATCGTCGAGGAGTCCCGTCGGGATGTCGCCGCGGCGCTCGAAGAGCCCCGCTCCCGCCGCGTCGCAGACGCGATCGGCGAGCTGCAGGCAGCACTCGCGGCCCTCCCGCCGGCGGGCGTCAACACCGACCCGTTCGCCCACCTGAGCCGACTGCGCGAGGCTCGCGCGGTGTTGGATGCCGCCATCATGTCGGCTCGCGAGCGCGCCTCAGATCTGATTCCACTGGTCGACGACCTGCCCCATGCGATCAAGGACGCAGACCGACAGCTCGACATCGCTCGTGATGCCATCGCCGCCCACCCGGGCTGGATCAGCCCCGAGGCGCTCACGAGGTTGGCCGAATCCGAGCACGCCCGGATCGATCTCGGCCACTTCCTCGGCGGCTCGGGGGCGGTCAACGCCGCAACGGACCAGGAGCGTCGAGAGCAGGTGATCGCCATGGCCCGGCGGGTCGCGTCACTCGCGAGCGAGTGCCTGCAGCGGGCTCGGCACGACATCGAAGCGGCGCGGCGTCATGCTCGACCGCTCGGGTCGCGCGGCCGGGCCGCATCGCTCACCGATGACCGACGCCTCGTCGGCTGATCGGCTCGAGGGATTGCGTTGATCTTCGCTCACCTCGGGCGACGCGAGATGGGCGATGATAATCACCCCAAATTCAACGAACGAAAACGCGAACAGTCCCCCAACTAACGAGGGACGGGACTACGCGTCGCAGGCGATGCCGTCGCCATCTCGGTCGAGGTCGTAGACGTCGGATCCGACAATCCACACTGGCCCCTGGACATAGTCGGGCCCGTTGCCACTTCCTCCAGCACAGTCGACGTCAGACGAGATTGGTACGCAGGCACCTTCGTAGTTCGGGTCGCATCCGTTGTTGGCAGGTGGCGGGGGAGGTGGCTGTCGGGAACCGACCGCAATGACCTCGTTCACCGGCTGCACGGCGATGACTTCTTCGACCACTTCTCGCGAGACCTCAACGCCATCGACCGTAATCACTCGTATCCGAGTAACCTTCTGGCCGTTTGCGCCAGGGGTCGCAACCGCGCTGGTCCCGACGTCAAGCTTCGGGTCGTCGATGGTCGACGACGTGAACGCGATGGGAGCCGGCTCCTCGATGATCGCTTCCTCCCGCACGGGAGTTGGGGTCGGTGTTGGCGTTACCGCACGCGGCGAGCTCGAAGGCGCATCGACGAAGGTCGCGACGTGCGATGCCGGCGGCTGGCTCGCTGCCAGAGCGGCCCCGCCAATGCTTGACGCGAGTATGCCTCCGATGAGAAGCGACACAGCGACCGGGCGTGTGCGAATGCGGAGCCGACCGATTGACCCCTTCACGACAGCGAAAAGGCCGATCGCGCCCGCCGCGAGGCCAGCGATGAGCAGCAGCGCGGCCGGGCCCCAGAAGGCAAGGATAACTACAACAATGACGGAAAAGGTGATGATCGCGGCCTTTAGATTGCCTCTCTGTGTCACGGTCACCGCGGCAACGGGCCCCGCCGGTGCTGGTCCGCGATCGATCACTGCCCCGGTGGTCGAATCAAGATAGAAGTCAGTCCACTGCTGGCCATCCCAGTAGCGCTGCTGGCCCGACCCATCGTCGAACCAGCCTTTCGCAGCTGCGGGCATGGACGTACTCCTTCGGACGGGTCTCCCGCGACGCTAGCCCGTCAAACGTCAAAGAGCGCGCCCCAGTACTGGGGGCATGTTGAGCTCCTTCCCGATGTCGGGCGTTACCTCACCCGCCAGAGAGACCGGTGATATTCCACGTTTGCTGAATCGACACGGTGGTCACGACGCCATCGCAATTGCTCGATCGGGTCATTCGTGTTTGCGTCAATTGCCACCATGTCATTTGAGATGTACATGCCACCGATGTCGAGCTGTGTGTGGTGGTTCGGGCAAAGGCACAACAGGTTGTTGCGATCGTCGCGACCGAGGTGGGGTCGGCCAAGTGGGCGAACATGCGCACCCTCTGCGTACACGCGTCCTTCGAAAGCGCCGACCTGGGTGCCACAAACCTGGCAGGAGTATCCATAGAGCTCTTTGATCGCACGGGACATTGCGGTGTCGCGAATGCGTCGTGAGACGGTCACGTTTCGAAATGAAGGATCGAGCTCAACACGCGGCGCAGGTTCGACCGCCGTCTGTTCTTCGATCGCATCCAAGCGGAACTGGACAACCTGAAAGCCGTCTATACCCTTCTTCGTCCACCAGGATGTGACGCTGTAGAGGCCTGAATAGATGTACCCGTTCGGCGGCGCGAATGGTGAGCCCGTGTGACGGCCGCGGATCACCCGGACGGGAAGCCCTCGAACCCGACTTGTGATGAGGCCGGCGTTCCCAGAAGCATCAGGTGTTTGATCCGCGATCTGGCGTCGCGTGTTCGGGTCGTTTCCTCCATGACCCGTGTAAATGAGGTATGCGCCATGATCTTGATCGTCGACATAGCCGCCGGAGACGACGATCGAGTCTGCGCCTTCCGCGGCAGTGCCACTGATGCCCGCCTGAAGTGGGCGATGGACGAACGCATCGTGCAACTCGCGACGATCGATGAAGAACTGCCCGGCATGAACGCCGTCGGGAGTGCCGAAGAATCGAGCCATGCGTGAACCGTATTCGCTGCTGTTGTAACGACGCGCTCAACACGCCCGAGGCGTTGGCGAGACCAGAGTGCCTTCGGTACGAGGCCCCGCGTCTAGTGACTCGAGCGGGCGACAAGTGCGGCAACTGCTGGAAGGTCTGGCGCCGCCCAGTCGAGACTTACGAGCTCATTCAGGTCGAACCAACCAAGCCGATCGTGGTCGGTACTTTGAACTGGTCGACTGTCGAGGAGGGTCACTTCGTACGTGGCTAAATCGATGATGATGTCACCAACTCTCGTTTGAGATCGGTCCACCAGATCACCGACTGCCACATCGACCTCAAGCTCCTCATACAGTTCTCGCGCGAGAGCGGCTCTTGGGTCTTCGCCGACCTCGATTTTTCCGCCGGGGAACTCCCATCTGCCGGCCGCTGCTTTGCCCGGCGCTCGACGGCACGCGAACAGCTGCCCTTTGTCGAAGATCGCACCGGCGACAACCTCAAGCTCGACCGTCATGGCACGAACCTATCGCGTGGTCAGACCGGGATGAACTGACGGAGGTGATTTCGGAGATCCGGATCGCACACGTACACAAAGGTGCCACGGGCGCCGCGCGTGAGCAGGACACCATAGATGTTGCTGACGAGTCGGAGCAGATCGTCGTCGTCGTATTTGATGCCGAGCCGAGGGTTGTTCTCCTTCCCTTTCGTGTCGTGGTAGTTGGCACGATCAAAGATGAGCTTTCGCTGGAGTGGGTCGTAGCGGAGATCAGGCCCGATGATTACGCCGGCGTAGTTGAGGTCGTATCCCTGCACGGTATGAATCGAGCCGACCTCGTCGATAGCGCCTCTTGAGTTGATCCAATCGACCGCGGTGCGGTTCCATTGCAGATGGCACCCGTCCAACTCGATGTCGTACTCCTTCGAGTTCTTCTTGCTCCGCCACGGCCACGCGAATCCTGCTACGAGCCGGGCGAGGCCATCTGCGGCGTCCTTCTCTCGAAGCTGCTGGCACATGTCGAGCAGGTTGTCGTAGAGGCGGAATTCGTAACCAGGGAACTCCTGGTATGAAATGTCCACTGCCGGCTCGGGTGAAAGGATACGGCGGACGTAATCGACATAGTCGGCGCCCCCTCGAACGCGCATTTGAGACCAGAGCGGATAGACCCTGCCCTTTGCCTTCGTTGACCTCACGAGGCCGTTCAACGTCTCGGTCGGAAGATCGGCTGGCCGAACGCGCTGGGCGCTATCAAGCAAGAAGAGTTGGTGTCGGCTCTGGGCGATGATCCAGTCGAGCTGAGTCCAGGACGTATCGTCCGATCCGAAGAGCTGAAGATTGATCTCAGTGAATTTGGCGTTAAGCACGCCTGATGCCTGATTGGCGCGCTGGTTCAGGCGGTGTGTTTCGTCGACGATGAGGATATCGAAGGGGTCAGTGCTTTCGCCGACTTGGAACGGCGACAGCACCATGTCGGCGCTCAGACCTGGTGTTCGGGCGAACACCTGCCTGATTGAAGCGCGCAGCGACTGTTGCGGAACGACGAGCGCGATTCGTAAGTCCTCGAGAAGCTCACGGTGGCCCTCGGCAAAGAACTCCGCGAACATGGAGTCGCCACTGAGGTCCTCGGGGGCGGGGATAGTCGCGATGTCTCGAAGAAGCTTGGTCAGGTAGATCGCGACGATCGTCTTCCCAGTGCCTGGGTCGCCCTGGACAAGGATCGTGCTCGGTTGATCCGTCTCAAGATCGAGGAAGAGCCCTTCGAGGATGTCCTCCATTGCAATCGCCTGATCTGGGGTGAGGGCCTTGAACGGCGAGAGCTTGAACAGATCGCTGTTCATGATCTCCGCCACTGGTCTTTCGAAGACGTTCGCCGCACGGAGCTCTTCGAAGATCTCGTCGAATTTGTCGCGGTAATTGGCTCGGTCGAAGTAGTCGGAATCCGTAATGCCGTCGTTTCGATTCAGCACCCGGTACTTGCCGTCGCCGGCGAGCAATCGAATCAACTGAGACTCAAGGTCGAGGCAGACAGATTTGTTGAAGGTCTCGTCGAGGATGACCCGGACGTCGTCGAGATGCTGCTTCTCTGGAGCGGCAAGATGCTGCCGCATCCGGGCAGCAAGATTGACTGACTCGCCGACGTACACATCACGGGAGCCATTGAGGGTGTAGACCACAGGCCAGTTCGAATAGCGGGCATCGAGGTGAGAGAGCGACCTGACGGATTCGGAAACGAATGGAATGCGTTTGACCCTAGAGTTCGTCATACTTCACAGCCCGACCACGCGCCTTCTCGACGGGATACTTGAGCTTGGTCGACGCCAGCTTTGCGAGGACGATTTCGTTAGGGTCTACCCCGAGTGCGTCCGTGAGCAGAAGACAGTACGTAAGCACATCGGCGAGTTCGGCGTGGACGCGTGTGGGTTCCGGCTCAGCTCCCCATTGGAAGCACTCGAGTAGTTCCCCAGCCTCAATCGCGATGCTCTTCGCAAGGTTCTCCTGAGAGTGGAACTGGCCCCAGTCGCGTTCCGCGACGAAGGACCTCAGTGCGTTGATCACGGCCTCGTCAGTCACGTTGTCACCGTAACAGCGGAGCAATTGCGGGCATCGACCGGCACTCGGCTTGTTTCCACATCTACAGCTGCAGCGTTGCAGTCTCGTTGCCAGCCGCTACGCCCGGGACCATCCCATATGATGAACGGACCGCTGCGAAGAAACTGATCCGTGCGCGAGTCACCAGGAGTATCCTCACCCCCATGGGGCGATTCTTCGTCCCGGCACTGCACCAGGTCATCGTCGACCTGGCCGGGGCCGGCTCCGACACAGAGCTGCTCGCGGCAACGCCGGGCAGCAGCCTCAGCACGGCCATTCTGCCGATCATCGCGCTCGTCGCATCGCTGACCGCCGCGATCTGCGTCGGCACCCTCGTCGTCGCGTGGCTGCGGCCGCCCCCGCCGGGCGATGCGCTGGCCATCGTCGATGCCGAGGAAGCGGGCATCCTGCCGGTCGGGTTCGTGTCGGGGGAGGCGGCGACGCGGTGGCTGCCCGCGACGGTCGTGCTGCTCGCCGTCAACGGGGTCATCGCGATCGAGGATCGCCGCGACATCCGTGAAGCCCTCGATCTGCCCGAGGGGGAGCGGGGGAGGGCGAAGGACATCCACCTCGTGTTCGACGGCGAGTATCCGTTGGCGCCCCGTGCCGACGTCGAGACCGACGGAGCTGACGGCACGGTGCTCGCGATGCTCGCGCCCGGGCTCGCCGGCGGATCGCGCACGCTCAAGCGCGGGGCGATTGTCGACGTCGACCGGGTCGTGAAGAACAACGCGCCGCTGCTCGCGGTCACGCGCGACGGGTTCCGCGACGCGGCCGTCTGGTACCGCGAGAAGCGCCCCGGCATGCGGTTCCGGGTGGCGACCTACGCGGGCCTCACCGGGGTGGTGCTCGGGTTCGCGAGTCTCACCCTGCCCGACGACCCCTCGAGGTCGGTCGCCTGGAGCGCGATCGTGATCGGGGCGGCGGCGGTCGCGGTGCGCGTGTTCCTGCCGCGCGCGATTCCGCTGAACGCGGCCGGCATGCAGTTGCGCGCGCGGGCGAACGAGTTGCGTGCGGCGATCGAGGGGGCGGATGTCCCGTCCGTCGCCGCGGGCGAGAAGCTGTTGCCGTGGGCGGTGCTGTTCGGCGAGGCATCCGTGCTGCGCAGCTTCGCGGAGGTCGCGGCGACGTCGGGCACCGCGCCGACCTGGTACCGCTCGACGGCGCCGCTCTCGGTCGACCGCCTCGCGTCGTGCCTCGCGATCATCGCGGCCGAACTCGTGCAGCCCATCGGCGTGGGCGGCGGCCTGCTGCAGCGCACTGACGATTCCCGATTCGGCGTGCCGATGATCGCCGACACCAAGGGCTGGGGCGGCGGGTACCTCGCGGGCGGCGGCGACGGCGGCGTGTTCGGCGACGGCAGCGGCGGAGGCGGGTACGGCGACGCGCCCGGCGGCTTCGACGTGGGCGGCGGGTTCGACGGCGGCTTCGGTGGCGGCGACGGCGGCGGGGGCGGCGGCAACTGAACGCCCAGCGGCATCCGATCCAACGCCGCGGCATCCCGATCCAACACACGGAGGCCGCCGCGCCGCATCAGGAGTAGCCTGTGCCCCACACGCGCAAAGGGGGATCACCGATGCCGTACTTCATCATCGAGCGCAACTACGCCGAAGACGTTCCGGTGCCGCTCGAGAACGCCGCCGACATCAACCTCATCAACGATGAAGAGGACGTGCGCTGGCTCTACTCGTTCCTGTCCGTCGACCGTCGCAAGAGCTATTGCCTCTACGAGGCGGCGTCGATGGAGGCGATTCGCGCGGCGGCCGTACGCGCCGGCATGCCCGCCGACGTCATCACCGAGGTCGACGGCCGCATGATGCCGACCGGGTTGCTCGCTGCCGTCAGCTGACGGCAGCCAGCACACGACGGCAGACGGCACACGACGGCAGACGGCACACGACGGCAGTCGGCAGCCGCACGCCTAGGCGCCGTCGCCCGCGAGCCCGTGCTCGCGCGCGAACATCGCGGCCTGCGTGCGGTTGACCGCCCCGATCTTCGTCAGGATGTTGCGCACGTGGTTCGCCGCCGTGTGCTCGCTGATCACGAGCGCCGAGGCGATGTCGCGATTGCTGCGCCCCTCGGCGATGAGCCCGATGACCTCGCATTCGCGCGCGGTCAGCCCGTTCACCTCCCGAGCGGATGCCCCGGCGCCCGCGTCGAGCGCCCGCAGCACCTTCACGAGACCGGCGGGCTCGGCGATCGCGCGGGCCCGGGTGGCGAGTGCGCTCGCCGCGGGCGATCGGGGGTCTGCCCGGCGCAGGTGCGCCGCGTGGGCAGCAAGGGCCCGGGCGGCATGCAGTGAGGCGTCGCTGCGGTCGGCGAGGGCGAGTGCGGCGTCGAAGCGTTCGCCGGGCGAACCGAACCCGCAGAGCGACTCGACCTCGCCGAGGTAGCAGTCGGCGGCGCCGAACGGGGCGATGAACAGGCCCGACATGAGGTTCAGCCCCGCGTACTCCTCGAGCCACGGGTGCAGCACCGACGCGGTGTCGGTGTCGCCGAGCCAGAGCGCCGCCTCGGTCATGAATACGAGACGTGCGGGCCAGTCGCTCGAGTTGCTCGGCTCGGCCTCGGTGTGCTCGAGCATCCACGCGAGCGTGCGGCGCGCGGGCCGCTCGAGCTCGAGCTCGGTGTAGAGGGCGAGCAGCCCAGGCGCCCATCGCTCGGTCGGCGACTCGTCGCCGCTGATGAGCGGTCGCACGGCGTCGAGCCGTCCGGCCTCGCGGCGAAGCATGAAGTCCTGGAGCGCGCTCGCCGCCGACGTGGCATCGCCGCGGAACACGCTCTCGCGGTGCCGGGCTCGCCGGGCGGCCGTCTCAGCGGCATCGAGACGGCCCGCCACGAGGGCGCGCGTGAACCGCACGCACTCGATCCAGTACCGCCAGTGGCGTTCCCAGCTTCGGCTCATCACATCGAGTTGGCGTTCCGAGTCGTCGAGGCCGGCCCGATCGCCGACGAGGTACGAGAAGGCTGCGTGGTGCATGGTCGCCGCACCGTGCCAGTCGTTGTCGGCGAGGTGGGTCAAGGTGATGAGTTCGGCGGCGCGCTCGAGACGCTCGGCGACACCCCGTGGTCGGAGCGTCAGCGTCACCGAGGTGCGCAGCGTCGCCGCGAGCAGGTGCTGGTCGCCGTGCGCGCGGGCGAGGGCGACCGCCCGGGCCGCGATCGGCTCGGCCGCGTCGATGGCGCCCGTGAACGCCGTCGCCCTGGCGAACGCGCCGAGCGCCTCGATGTAGAGCGGATCGTCGTCATCGGCGGGCACGGCGTCGAGGGCCTCGGCGAGCATCTCGCGGGCATGGAGTCCGGGCAGGCCGGGGCGCCACGAGGCATCCTCGTAGCCGATCGCCGCGCGCAGGCGCTGCCGCGCATTTCCCACCTCGCTCGCCTGCCCGAAGAGTGCACGGGCGCGAGCGGTGTCGGCGGCGAGATCCCAGCACTCCGCCGCGCGCAGCAGCAGCTCGGCACGGTCGTCGGCGTCGGGCGTGATCTCGGCCGCCCGGATGAAGAGCGCGCCCGCGTCGTCGGGCGCGATGCGACCCTTCGCGAGCTCGGCCGCACGTGCGAGGTACATGACCGCGCGATCGCCGAAGCCGAGCGCGCGCGCCGCGGTGTAATGGTGCGCGAGTCGCTGCACGAGCCGCGGCGCGGCCGGGAAGTCGGCCTCGAGCGTCTGCGCGATGCGCGCGTGGGTGCGGAGCACGTCACTTGGAGGAATCACGTCGATGATCGCCTGCCGCGCGATCGCGTGCGCGAACCGGTAGTGGTCGCCCGCGCGCCGCGGCGGCTCGATGAGGCCGCCGCGCACCGCGGCATCCATCGCCCCCAAGGTCACCTCGACGGATGCCTCGCTGATGCCGAGCACCTCGGTGAGATCGACCTCCTGGCCGAGCACGGCGGCGAGCACGAGCACCGACCGCTGGGTCTCGTCGAGCACGGCGATGCGCGTGCGGGCCATGTCGCTGACCGTGTCGGGCAGCTCGATGACGCGCTCGCTGCCGTGCTGCTCGGCCTCGACGACCGGGCGCCACATCGCCCGCAGCAGGAACGGGTTGCCGCCCGTGAGCTCGTGCAGCACGTCGGCCGAGTCGAGCGCGCGCTCGCGGGAGAGGCCGGCGCGGGCCACGACGTAGTCGGTGATCTCATCGACGGTGAAGGGCACGAGCGCGATGCGCTGCACGCCGTGCAGCCGGGCGAGCGGGGTGAGCGAGTCGGCGAGCGGCTCCGAACGGTCGGGCGGCGAGTTGCGGAACGCGCCGAGGAGCAGCACCCGGCGGTCGGTCGTGCCCTCGACGACGCGGCTGAGCAGTCGCATGGCCGCCGGCCCCGCCCAGTGCAGGTCGTCGAGCGCGAGCACCACCGGCCGGGTCGTCGCCGCCGCACGCAGCACCTCGACGACCGCGGTGTACACGCGCTCCTGCCCGGTCGAGCGGTCGGCGGCATCCTGATCGGCCTGCTCGAGCACCCGTTCGAGCAGCTCGACCGATTCGAGGGCGGATGCCGCGGCGGCATCCGCTCGGTAGGCCGGGAGCACTGCTCGCAGCGGTTCGTCGAAGGGCTCGAACGGGGCGCCGATCTCCTGGATGCAGGAGCCGGTGAGCACGGCCGCACCGCTCGCGCTGAGCCGGGTGCAGACCTCGCTCACGAGCCGGGACTTGCCCGACCCCGCGTCGCCGCTGATGAACACCGCCCGCCCGGCACCCGCGAGCGCGTCGGCCCATGCGGCATCGAGCGCCGCGACTTCGTCGTGCCGCGCGATGAACGGGGGCTGGCCGGAGGTCGTCCAAACCGCCGGCAGCGCCGGGGCGGACCAATCCCGCATGCCCCTCACGATAGTCCGCGGTCGCGCGTGCGGCGATGACGCGAATTGACTACGCGAGCGTGTGCTCGAAGATGGTCGGCTCGCGTCATGTGGCGCGGCCGCGCCCTTCCTACCGTGAGTCCCAGCGGTGCTCCTCCAGGAGCCCGCATCACGGAAGGAAAGGGATCATGAACGCACGTGCGTTCCTCATCATCCCGGCCGTGCTGACCTTGGGCGTGCTGGCCGGTTGCGGCCAGACCGACGGCGGCACCGGCGGGGGAGCGGGCGACGGTTCGACCCGCGTCAAGATGGGGTCGACCGAGGTCTGTCACATGGCCGCGTACATTCGCGAGCGGGCCCCCGAGGGGCTCTGCGACGGGGCCGGGGATGCCCCCGCAACTGAAGATGTCGAGGGAGCCGTCGTCAACGACGACCTGTCGCCGCTGAGCGGCAAGTGAGCGGCGACCGAGACAACGGCCGAGACGACGAAGGTGGGCGGATGCCTCGGCACCCGCCCACCTCGTCGCGCGGCCTACTTCTGCTTGACCCGCTTGAGCTGCTTCACCGCCTTCTCGACGAGCTTCGTCACGTCCTTCACGTCGCGCGCCGTCGCGCGGGAACCCGCGAGCACGACCTCGCCGGTCGCGACGGCGTCGTCGAGGTTCGCGAGCGAGGCATCCGTGTACTTCGATCGTTCGACGGCCGCGGCACTCGCGAGCGCCGCCTCGAGCGTCACGGTGCCGACCGGGGCGGCCGACGACTCGGGGGCGACCAGCCGCACCTCGTCGAGCACGCCCCAGGCGCCCGCCGAGAGTGAGAACTCGGCCGCGATCTCGACGATGCCGTCGGCGCCGACGACCACCTGGGGCACGGTCGCGGTGTGGAACTCGTTCCACGCCGTGAACTCCATCGGTGCGCTCCACGAGCCGGCCGAGGTCGTCGCGGAGAGCACTCGGGTGTCGGTCGACGGGCTGTTCGTGCCCTGCGTCGTCGCCTCGAGCACGTAGGTGCCGGCGGGCACGCCCGTGAGGGTCTGCTTCGCCGACGTCTCGTAGGCCCAGCCGTTCCAGAACGTCACGCCGAAGTCGCCGGCGGAGGCGTCGGCGGTCTCGGCGCGCGCGGCCGGCTCGGTGAGCCGCCACGCGCTCATGTCGCTCGCCTCGAAGCCGGGGTTCTGCACGAAGTTCGGCGCGACCACGTCGACGGCGGCCACCACGCGCAGGCCCGACTCGGTCGTGCCGGGAATCGAGTAGGAGCCCGGTCCGCGGATCCAGTCGACCGCTCGGCTCCACTCGACCGACGGATGCTCCGTGCTGCCGTCGTTGAAGTTCACGGCGATCGTCTCGGGCAGGGTCACCGGCGAGCCATCCGTCACCATCAGGGCGACCGGCTCGATCGTCGTGATCGCGCGCGGGGCGACCGCGCCGGTGACGACGTACTCGAAGGTGCGGAGCGACTCGAGCGGCGTGCCGTCCCACGCGAAGAGCGACTGGTTGTCCCACGCCGAGCCGCCGTAGAACTCGCCGACGTGCACGGGGTCGTAGTCGCTCGCGGCGCTCGTCGCCCAGCCCGAGCCGTCGCGCTCCCAGAGCACGCGGTTCGCCTCGACCTCGGCGGCGGGGCCGACGGGCAGCCAGGCCGGCTCCCAGTAGAACACGCCGAGGCCGGCGTCGCCGACGGCGGTGACCGCGGCGATCACGTCGCGCAGTTGCGTCGCCTGGCCCTGCACGCTCACGGGGTACTGACCGGTGGTGCCGGCCGCGCCGATGACGTTGCCGTACCCGTCGCCATCGTCGAGGGTGCGCGCCCATGACGTCTCGGCGACCATGACCTGCTTGCCATAGGTCGTCGCGATGTCGCTCAGCACCGAGGTGAGGTTCTCGGTCGTGCCGTGCCAGAACGGGTAGTACGAGCTCGCGAAGACGTCGTAGTCGACGCCGAACTGCGCGAGGCCGGCGGCGTAGGTCGCGTAGCGGCCGGGCGTCTCGGGGTTCGTGAAGTGCACCGCGACGAGTGCGTCGGGCAGGGTCTCGCGGGTGGCGGCGCTGCCCGCGGCGACGAGCGCCGCGAACTGGGCGTCGATCTCGCGGCCCGGACGGGTGTGGCCCGCGATGGCGTTGTTCGTCTCGTTGCCGATCTGCACCATCGAGACGTCGACGCCCGCCGCCTCGAACGCCTGCAGCGACGACACGGTGAAGTCGTGCAGCGCGGTCACGGTCTCGGCGTCGGAGAGTCCGGCCCAGGCCTTCGGCGCGAGCTGGCGGCCGGGGTCGGCCCAGAAGTCGGAGTAGTGGAAGTCGACGAGCACCTCGAGGCCCGCCGCGGTCGCCCGCTGCCCGATCTCGACGGCGCGCGCGACGTCGACATCACCCCCGCCGTAGCCGCGTCCGGCGGCGTCGAACGGGTCGTTCCAGACCCGCACGCGCACGGTGTTCACGCCGTCGGCGGCGAGCACGTCGAACAGGTCGGCGGGCGCCCCCGACTCGTCGCGGAAGACGACGCCGCTCTCCTCGAGCGAGAGCACCGTCGACACGTCGACGCCGTTCACGAAGTCGGGGGAGAGCCCGTCGACCTTCTCGACGGAGATGCCCGCCTCGACGGGGCCGGCGCCCGGGGCGTCAGCCGGTTCGGATGCCGCGGCCGCCGAGGCGCCCGCGGGTATCGCGATCAGGGTGGCGAGCGTCGCCGCCAGGGCGGCGGCCCCGGCCATTCTTGGATGTCTCTGCACGATCCGTTTCCCTCTCGATCTGGCAGCCTCGCGGGTCGCCGCCCGAGTCGGGCGAACGGATCCGCGACGTTGCGGTGTTCGTTCTGGTGGTGCTGGTCGGGTGGGCGGCGGCTCCGATGCGGCAGCCGCCCGTCGGTGCGGCTAGTCCCCGCTGGGCGCGAGCCGGATGACGCGCGTGCCGCCGGCCGGCACGAGCGTCGCGGCATCCGTCGCCGCACCGGTCGCGACGTCAGTGCCCGCGGCCGCGATCGCGGCGTCGGTCTCGGCGTGGTTGATCGCGACGAGGTAGCGGGTGCCATCGCCAGCGACGCGGATGACGCGTTCGAGCCCGAGCGGCGGCGGGGCGACCTCGAGGCCGGCGTCGGCGAGCACGCCGCCGATGAACGCGGCGAGCTCGCCGCCGTCGAGCCTCGTGGAGAGGTACCAGGCGGCGCCGTCGCCGAGCGCGTTGCGGGTGACGGCGGGCAGGCCCGCAGCAGGTCCGTCGACGAAACGCTCGACGGCGGCCGCGCCCTCGAGGTGGATCTCGTCGGTCCACACGGCGCCGCTCGACCCGTCGGTGAGGGCGACGACGCCGCCCTCGCGGAGCGGCTGGAACTCCTCGATCGCCAGGCCGAGCACCTCGCGCAGGCGGCCGGGGAACGGGCCCGACGGCACGGCGTCGAACTCGTCGACGATGCCCGAGAAGTACGACACGGCGAGCACGCCGCCGCCCGACACGTAGCCCTGCAGGTTCGCGGTCGAGGCCTCGTCGAGCAGGTACAGCGACGGCGCGAACACGGCCGAGTAGCCCGACAGGTCGGCGCCCGGGTGCACGAAGTCGACGGTCACGCCGAGCTTCCACAGCTCGGAGTAGAACGCCTCGAGGCGCTCGCGATGCGAGAGGTCGACCGAGGGCCGCCACTCGAGCTCCTGCGCCCAGAACGACTCGGTGCTCCAGATCACGGCGACGGATGCCTCGACGCGGCTGCCGCGCAGCTCCGACAGGTCGCCGACGAGCTCGCCGAGCCCCACGACCTCCTTCCACACGCGCGACGAGCGGCCGGCGTGGGGGAGCATCGCCGAGTGGAACTTCTCGGCGCCGAAGCGGCTCGCCCGGAACTGGAAGAACATGATCGCGTCGGCGCCGCGGGCGAGGTGGGCCATGCTGTTGCGCGCGAGCTCGCCGGGGCGCTTCGCGACGTTGCGCGGCTGCCAGTTGACGGCCGAGGTCGAGTGCTCCATGAGCACCCACGGGCGGCCGGCCGCGAGCGAGCGGGTGAAGTCGGCGTCCATCGCGAGCATGACGTGGGCGTCGATGCGCGAGGCCGTGAGGTAGTGGTCGTTCGAGACGATGTCGACCTCGGGCGCCCACTTCCAGTAGTCGACCGAGGGGCAGCTCGTGGCCATGAAGTTCGTCGTGATCGGCTGCGCGGCATGCCGCCGGATCGCGTCGCGCTCGAGCACGAAGCACTCGAGCAGCGCGTCGGAGCTGAACCGCTTGAAGTCGAGCTGGTGGGCGGGATTCGAGACGCTCGCCGACTGGCGGGGCGCGTCGACCTCATCCCACTCGCCGTACACCTGCCCCCAGAACGTCGTGCCCCACGCGCGGTTCAGCCCGTCGAGCGAGCCGTAGCGATTCGCGAGCCAGTGCCGGAAATTGACGACGGATGCCTCGTCGAAGCTCTCGGAGACGGGGGCGCCGTACTCGTTGTGCACGTGCCACATGACGACTGCGGGGTGCTGCGCGTAGCGCTCGGCGAGCCGCTCGGCGATGGCTGACGCCGCTCGGCGGTACTCGGGGCTCGACGGCGAGACGATGCCGCGCGAGCCGAAGCCGAGGGCGACGCCGTCGCGGGTCACGGGCCGCGCCTGCGGGTACGCCTTCCAGAACCAGGCCGGCGGCACGGTCGTGGGCGTGCCGAGGTCGACGTCGATGCCGGCGCCGGCGAGCAGGTCGAGCACCTCGTCGAGGAAGGCGAAGTCGTACTCGCCCTCGCGCGGCTCGAGCAGCGCCCACGAGAAGATGCCGACGCTCACGAGGTTGACGCCGGCCTCGCGCATGAGCTCGATGTCCTCGAGCCAGGTCTCGCGGGTCCACTGCTCGGGGTTGTAGTCGCCGCCGAAGCGGATCGCCGAGGTGCCGGGCATCCAGCCGCTGCGCGCCGACGTCGACGTCGACGAAGCAGAAGCGGAGGCGGAAGCGGGTGCGCTTGCCGTGGCGGTGGTCGCCTCGGCGCCCATGACGGGGGCTGGGCGTGAGGTCGGCGCAGGCTGCGAAGGCATGGAGTGTTCTCCCTTGAAACTGTGTGCGGTCACAGTTCTAACACAGGATGAGATCGTTACGCCATCTGTTGATCCCGGAGTTGACACGAAAGCGCGGCTGTGCGTTACTGGGATCGCTCACAGGCACAACGTGGTCCTCTCTCGATCGCGTGCGGCCACGGGGCATCCGCAATCACAGCTTTCGACAAGGAGGACGAATGCGTGCAGCATTCCGCACCGGCGCCGTTGCAGCCGTTGCCGCAGCAGCGCTGATCATGACCGGTTGCTCGGCAGATGCAGGCTCAGAGGGCAGTGCCGACGACCCGGTGGAACTCACCTACTGGGCCTGGGCGCCGAACCTCGACAAGGTCGTCGACCTCTGGAACGACGAGAACCCCGACATCCAGGTCACCGTCAACAAGCAGGACGGCGGCGACCCCGCGATCACCAAGCTGCTCACGGCGATCAAGGCCGGCAGCGGCGCACCCGACCTGATCCAGGCCGAGTACCAGAAGATCCCGACGCTCGTCTCGAGCGACGCACTCGCCGACCTCGCCGGCACGAGCGCCGCCGACCTCTCGGGCGAGTTCCCGTCGGGCGTGTGGGACTCGGTCACCCTCGGCGGCGACGCGCTCTACGCGATCCCGCAGGACACGGGACCCATGATGTTCTACTACCGCGACGACATCTTCACCCAGCTCGGCCTCACCGTGCCCACGACGTGGGACGAGTATGCCGAGACGGCCCGCGCACTGCACGCGGCCGACCCCGCCAAGTATCTCGGCACCTTCTCGTCGAACGATGCCGGATGGTTCGCCGGGCTCGCGCAGCAGGCCGAGGCCGAGTGGTGGTCGATCGACGGCGACGCCTGGGGCGTCGGCATCGACGAGGAGCCCACGCAGAAGGTCGCCGACTACTGGGGCGGACTCGTCGAGGAGGGCGTCATCGACAACAAGCCGATGTACACCCCCGAGTGGAACGCGGCCCTGAACGACGGCACGCAGGCCGGCTGGCTCGGCGCCGTCTGGGGCCCGGGCGTGCTGAGCGGCAACGCCGCCGACACTGCGGGGCTGTGGAAGGCCGCGACCCTGCCGAACTGGGGTTCCGACGCCTCCAACGGCAACTGGGGCGGCTCGTCGACGGCGGTCACCTCGCAGTCGAAGCACGTCGACGCCGCGGTGAAGTTCGCCACCTGGCTGAACACCGACCCCGACGCCGTGCAGGCCCTCGTCACCGAGACCGGCATCTACCCGGCCTCGACGGATGCCGCGGCATCCACCCTCTCGGAGGCGCCCGAGTTCTTCAGCAACCAGCCCGACTTCTACGACGTCGCAGCCGACGCCGCGCAGTCGGTCGCGCCCTTCCAGTACGGCCCGAACGTGAACGTCGCGTTCAGCGCCTACAACGACGAGTTCGCGAAGGCCGCCGAGTCGAAGACCCGTCAAGCGTTCCTCGACGCGGTCGCGGCGATGCAGCAGATCACGGTCGACGACCTGGAGTCCAGCGGCTTCACCGTCGCCGACTAGCTCGAGTTCGAGGGGGCGCTGCGCCGCGGCGCCCCCTCGCCCCAGTTCCACCCGCCCCTGGAAGGACCGACACATGACCGCAACGGTCGACGCCCCGAGCGGCGAAACCCGGCCGGTACGGCCCGCGCCGCAGCGTCCGGCGAAACGGCGCAGTTCCGCCCGCCGTCACGTCACCCCGTGGATGATGCTCGCGCCCGGCATCGTGCTCTTCACGCTGTTCATGGCCGCGCCGATCCTCTACACCTTCGCGCTCTCCTTCCAGAAGGAGCTCGTGTCGGGACTCGGCCTCGGCTCGGGCTCGCGCACCCGCGCCTTCGCAGGCCTCGAGAACTACATCGCGACGTTCACCGACCCCGAGTTCCTCGCGAGCGTCGGCCGGGTGCTCGTCTACGGACTCATCCTCGTGCCGATGATGCTCGGCCTCGCGCTGCTCTTCGCGCTGCTGCTCGACGCGCGGCGCACGGGTGCGAAGGGCTTCTCGCGGGTCTCGATCTTCCTGCCGTACGCGGTGCCGGCGGTCATCTCGTCGCTGCTCTGGGGCTTCCTCTACCTGCCCGCCGTCAGCCCCTTCTACTGGATCTTCGAACAGCTCGGCTGGGACGACGTGCCGTCGCTCCTCTCACCCGGCCTCGTCGTGTTCGCCATCGCGAACATCGGCCTGTGGGGCGGCGTCGGCTTCAACATGATCGTCATCTACACCTCGCTGAAGGCGGTGCCGACCGAGATCTACGAGGCCGCGCGCATCGACGGCGCGAGCGAGCGCCAGATCGCACTGCGCATCAAGGTGCCGATCATCATGCCCGCGCTCATCATGACCGCGCTGTTCTCGATGATCGCGACGCTGCAGGTGTTCGCCGAGCCGACGACCCTGCGGCCGCTCACCAACAGCCTCTCGACCACCTGGTCGCCGCTCATGTACGTCTACCGCGACGCGTTCACGCGCGACGACATCTACTCGGCCGCCGCCACCTCGGTGATCATCGCCGTGGCGACGTTCGCCATCTCCTTCCTGTTCCTCCGCGTCGTGCAGCGACGCGCCTTCGGCCAGGAGGACTGAGCCGTGACCATCACCAACCAGACCCGCGCCATGATCGTGCCCGACCTCGACGAGGCATCCGGTCGCCGCAGCCGAAGGGGTGCGAAGGGCGACCAGCGGATGCCCCTGGCCGTCGGCACCACCGCCGTGCTGCTGCTCGGCGCCCTCTACTGCCTGCTGCCCGTCGCATGGGTCGTCATCGCCTCGACGAAGGATGCCTCGGAGCTGTTCTCGACGTTCACCTTCGCGCCGAGCACGCACCTGTGGGACAACATCGTCGAGCTGACGAACTACCGCGACGGCCTCTACTGGCGGTGGATGTCGAACACGGCCCTCTACGCCGGCTTCGGCGCGATCGTCTCGACCTACGTCTCGGCGCTGTCGGGCTACGCGCTCGCGAAGTACGTGTTCCCCGGCAAGAACGTCGTGTTCCGGGTGCTGCTCATGGGCGTGCTCGTGCCGGGCGTCATCGTCGCGATTCCGCAGTACCTGCTGCTCGCGCAGGTCGGGCTCACGAACACCTACTGGTCGGTGCTGCTGCCGCAGCTCATCAGCCCGTACGGCATCTACCTCGCCCGCATCTACGCGGCGGCCGCCGTGCCGACCGACATCATCGAGTCGGCCCGCACCGAGGGGGCGCGCGAGCTCTCCATCTTCCACCGCATCGCCCTGCCGATGATGGGGCCGGGGCTCGTGACGATCTTCCTGTTCCAGTTCGTCGCCGTGTGGAACAACTTCATGCTGCCGTACATCATGCTCGGCAACGACGAGCTGTTCCCGATCACGGTCGGGCTCTCGGGGCTCCTGAACCAGGGGGCGTCGCTGCCGGCGATGTACACGCTCGTGATCACGGGAGCACTGCTGTCGATCGTTCCGCTCATCGCGCTCTTCCTCGTGCTGCAGCGGTACTGGCGCGTCGACCTCGCCGCCGGTGCCGTGAAGGCATGACCCCTCATACACTGGCCACGTGACTGAGAACGCGCCCCGCAGGCGTCCCACCATCGAGGACGTCGCCCGCGAGTCCGGGGTATCCCGCGGCACGGTCTCCCGAGTGCTGAACGGCGGTCACTGGGTGAGCCCCACGGCCCGCGAGGCCGTCGAACGCGCCATCAAGAAGACCGGGTACCGCATCAACCCGCACGCGCGGAACCTCGCGACCGCCCGGGCGAACTCGATCGCGTTCCTGCTCACCGAGTCGCACGACCGGCTCTTCGAGGACCCGAACTTCGCGGTGCTCATGCGCGGAGCGGCCGATGCGCTCGCCGAACGCGACCTGCCGCTCGTGCTGCTCATGGCGGGCTCCGACGACGAGCAGCGGCGGGCGACCGAGTTCATCACGGCCGGTCACGTCGACGGCGCCCTGCTCGTCTCGTCGCACCTCGGCCGGGAGGGGTTCCTGAAGTCGCTCGTCGATGCCGAGGTGCCCGTCGTCGCGTGCGGGGTGCCGCTCGGCTACGAGCGCCGCATCGGCTACGTCGCCGCCGACGACCTCGAGGGCGCCCGCGACATGGTGGCCTACCTCCGCGACTCGGGCCGGCGACGCATCGCCACCATCAGCGGGCCGGTCGACACCTCGGGCGGCATCGGCCGACTCGAGGGCTATCGCCTCGAACTCGGCGACGCCTTCGACGAGCGTCTCGTCGCCGTCGGCGACTACTCCCGCGCGAGCGGGGCGCAGGCCATGGCCGAGCTGCTCGACAGCGTGCCCGACCTCGACGCCGTCTTCGTCGCCAACGACGTGATGGCCGCGGGCGCCGTCGAGGTGCTGCAGTCGCGCGGGCGCCGTGTGCCCGACGACGTCGCCGTCGCCGGGTTCGACGACGCGCCGATCGCGACGCGCGTCGAGCCGGCACTCACGACGATGCGCCAGCCCTTCGAGCGCATCGCGCACGAGATGGTGCGCATGCTGCTCGACGTGATCGACGGCCGACCGGCCGGGCGCATGACGCTGCCGACCGAGCTCGTGCGGCGCGAGTCGGCCTGATCGCGGGTCGGAGGGCTGAAGCCGCGCTGGCGCCGGTCTCCGCTCAGCACGCCTC
Organism: Agromyces sp. NPDC056965; assembly: GCF_042673425.1. NCBI lineage: Bacteria > Bacillati > Actinomycetota > Actinomycetes > Micrococcales > Microbacteriaceae > Agromyces > Agromyces sp. NPDC056965. The sequence continues at coordinate 36,039 of NZ_JBHURI010000007.1, forward strand.
GGCGGCGTCAGCCTCTGCACGGGCCGCGGTGCTCCCAGTGTCACGCGGCGCGTAGCGCTCGAGCGACAGGTTGTTCGTCACCGTCATCATGCGCGTGTCGGTTCGCGGACCCTCAGCCCGGCGGGATGTTCTGGTTCAGCCGGAAGAGGTTGCCGGGGTCGTATTTGCGCTTGAGCGCCTTCAACCGGTCGTACTTCTCCGCGCCGTACGCCTGGCGGATGCGCTCCTCGCCCTCCTCCATGAGGAAGTTCATGTAGACGCTCGTGTGGAAGGGCTCGAGCGCCGACCAGAAGTCGCGGACCCACTCGCGTTCGGCATCGAAGCCCTCGGCCGACGCCGTGGCGGCGTTGATGTTGAAGGTGTGCCCGACGCCGCGTCCGCTGAACGCCATCTCGTTCTCGCCGACCCGCGCGACGGCACCGCCGACCTGCCAGATCGGGAAGCTCGTCAGCGGCGACTGGATGCGCCGCGTGTGCTCGACCGTGATGTCGATCACCTCGTCGCTCAGTTCGGCGACGTCGCACGAGCGGAAGTAGTACCAGCGACCGGGCGGGAAGGACGGGTCGAACATCGCCTGGTGCTCGATGAAGGGCTTCGGCTCGCACTGGTCGAGCACCGGCGAACCGAACTGCTTCATCGGGCGCACGACCCGCTCGCCCTCGTCGATCGGCCCCGTGTAGCAGCAGACCACGCCGACGATGAGCTTGCCGTGCAGCTCCGGTGGAACGAAGGGGAGCGGCGGTGCCTTGCGATGCATCACGATCGTCATCAGCTCGTCGGGCGCGTCGGCGATCCAGTCGCGGTAGAAGCGCAGCACCTGCGGCGACTGCTCGATCGGCCAGAAGATGGGGCCGGCGATGACGGTCGGTCCGACCTCGCACAGGTTGAAGTCGAACGCGGTGACGATGCCGAAGTTGCCGCCGCCGCCGCGCACGCCCCAGAACAGGTCGGCGTTCTCGGCCTCGCTCGCGATCACGCGCTCGCCCGCGGCGGTGGTGAGCTCGACCGACGACAGCTGGTCGATGCTCAGGCCGTACTTGCGCATGACCCACCCGATGCCGCCGCCGAGCGTCAGGCCGGCGACGCCGGTGTGCGTGACGATGCCGCTCGGCACCGCAAGCCCCGACGGCTGCGTCGCACGGTCGACGTCGCCGAGCAGTGCGCCGCCCTGCACATGCGCCGTGCGCGCCTCGGGGTCGACGGTGACCGACCTCATCGGCGCGAGGTCGATGACGATGCCGTCATCGCAGACCGAGAGGCCGGGAAAGCTGTGCCCGCCGCCACGGACCGCGACGGGCAGGCCGGTTCGGCGGGCGAACGTGAGCGCCGCACCGACGTCGTCGGCGCCGACGCATCGGGCGATCACGGCGGGACGACGGTCGATCGAGCCGTTCCAGACCCTGCGGTACTCGTCGTAGCTGCCGTCGTCGGGCCGCACGATCTCGCCAGCGAACCCCGATTCCAACTCGCTGAACGCGGCTGCATCGACCGCCACGGCCATCCCGTCAAGCTACTCCTCGGGTCTCGTGCCCGCCAGCGGGAATCGAGCCGGGCGCGGCGTCACGAGCTGCCGCGACATCCGCTCGATCGTCGCGGTATCGTCATCTGTCCGCACGACAGAAGGAGCCCGAAGCCCATGCCCGAACTCATCCTCGCCGGTACCGACCAGCAGACCGTGCCCGTCGTGATCTCGATCGCGCAGGGCCTCGGCTACGAGGCGACGCAGCCGTCGCAGTCGAGCATCAAGCTCGAGCGCGGCAACCTCACCAAGACGCTGCTGCTCGGGGCGATGGCGGGCAAGAACTTCCACATCTCGTTCACGTTCGACATCGGCGTCGACCAGCACGGCAACACGTGGCTGCGCTTCGATCAGGACGGCGCGCTCGGCGCGGTCAAGGGCGGCGCCATCGGCTACGCGAAGAGCAAGAACGCGTACGGCGAGTTCATCAACGCGATGCGCGCCGAGACGATGCAGCGCGGGCTGCTTCTCGGCGAGCGGTAGGGCGCGGAGGGGCGCGCGGAGCGGCGCCGCGGCCGGCGCCGATCGAAAACGGGGCGAGTTCTCCGGATTACTAGGTCATTTGACCCACTTGGCCCTACGCTCGATCGCACCACGGTCGTTCGATGCGCAAAGGAGCGCCAATGCCCACCCTCTTGCACCGCGCCGCAGCAGGGCTCGCCCTCGCCACTGCAGCCGCGCTCGCCCTCGTTCCGACGGCCGCGGCAGCGGCAGCGACCGCGCCGGCGGGCAGCGACACGAGCACCTCCCGCAGTGCGGGCAAGCCGGGCCACGGGGCATCCGGTCATGGGAAGAAGTCGACGGTCACCACCCCCGACGGGCGCGTCTTCATCACCGACGAGCAGGGCCGGGCGCTGCAGCTTCGCGGCTACAACGCGGCCAAGTACGTGCACGACCGGCTGACGCCGGGCGACATCGAGTCGATGGCCGACCAGGGCTTCAACTTCCTGCGGCTCGTCGTGCAGTGGCAGTACTTCGAGCCCGAGCAGGGCGACTACGACGAGGCGTACTTCGACTACGTCGAGTCGGTGCTCGACGCGGCCGACCGCGAGGGCGTGCACGTCATGCTCGACATGCACCAAGACGTCTACGGTCCGGTGTTCGGGGCGTCGGGGGCGCCCGAGTGGGCGACCCGCACCGACGGGCTGCCCTTCGTCGACGACCCGGCGAACTGGTTCAACAACTACTTCCAGCCCGCGGTGCAGCGCTCCTTCACGCACCTCTACGACGATGCCGACCTGCGCGCCGCGCAGCAGCAACTCTGGGTCGAGGTCGCCGACCGCTTCGGCGGTCACGACAGCCTGCTCGGCTACGACCTGTTCAACGAGCCGTTCGGCGAGTTCGAAGAGGGCGAGGACTGGGTCACCGCGTCGGCGCGCATCGAGTCGACCAAGATCAGCGACATGTACGACCGGTTGATCGACGCGGTGCGCTCGGTCGACGACGAGTCGTGGATCTTCCTCGAGCCGACCGTGCTCGTCGGCTACGGCGTGCCCACGCAGCTGCGCACCTTCGACGACCCGAAGCTCGGCTACGCGCCGCACTTCTACAACACGGGCGTCGAAGAGGGCGGCGACTGGACCGGCGACGACTTCGTCGTGAACTACGAGGCCGCGATCTCGGCCTACCCCTCAGCGAACGGCATGCCGCTGATCGTCGGCGAGTGGGGTGTTCCGAACTCCCGCACGCCGGGCAACGCCGCGCTCGTCGCCGCGCAGGTCGCGGCAATGGAGCGCTTCGCGAGCGGCTGGTCGATCTGGTACTACTGCCGCAGCGACGGCGGCGGTTATTGCGCGATGGATGCCGCGGGCGGGGCCGCTCCCGGCAACGAACCCGCGTTCGGCCCGTATGCACGAGCGATCTCCGGCGTGCCCGGTGCCGAGCACCTCGACGCGGCGAGCGGCGACTACACGGTGAGCTACACGGCCGGTGCCGGCCAGACCGAGATCTGGGTGCCGAAGACGGCCTACGAGCGGGCGCCCGAGGTGTCGATCACGGGCGGCAAGGCGCACTACAACGCGAAGAAGCAGACCCTGCGCATCACGGCGAAGCCGGGGTCGGCGGTCACCTTGACGCTCGAGAAGAAATGAGCGCCTGCTGACGCGTTGACCCAATGACCGCGGCGCCGGCTCGATCTTCGGATCGCCGGCGCCGCAGCATTTCGCGACGAGCGACGAGCGGCGACCGTGGCGACCGCGGCGACCGCGGCGACCGTGGCGACCGTGGCGACCGCGGTGACCGCGGCGACCGCGGCGACCGCGACGGTCGCGACGGTCGCGACGGCCGCTCGATCGACGCCTCAGTCGAGCGAGAGCACGCCTTCGGGGTCGCGCACCGCGACTCGGGCGCTGCCATCGGGCGCGCGGCCGACGAGCTCGGGCGCCGCCGCGAACACGCGCTTCGAGCCGTCGCCGACCCGGGTCACGCCCGTGAAGTCGAGCACGAGGCACGCGTCGTCGCTCACGAAGGGGGCCAGGCGCGTGAGCACCTCCTCGGCGCCCGAGAACATGATCTCGCCGCGCAGCACCGCGACCGTGTCGACGCCCTCGCGCTCGAGCGAGGCGATCGGCGAGAGCGGCACCCCGTGGTGCTGCAGCATGTGCAGGCCGTGCCGCTCCGACAGCAGTTCGAGGGTCGCGACGCCGCGCACGCTGTTGCCGCGGGCGTCGAGGCGCGGACTGAACGTGCCGATGCCGAACTGCCCCGGCTGCACCGCCACGATGCCGCCGCCGACCCCGCTCTTCGCGGGCAGTCCGACCCGTACGAGCCAGTCGCCCGAGGCGTCGTACATGCCGCAGCTCGTCATGACGGCCGTGGTCCAGCGGGCCGCGTTCTCGCTGACGACGCGTTCGTCGGTGACCGGGTTCACGCCGCCGGTGGCGAGCGTCGCCGCCATGATCGCGAGGTCGCGGGCGTTCACGGTGAGCGAGCACTGTCTGAAGTACGCGGTCGTCGCGACATCCGCCGTCGAACCGAGCGTGCCGGCCGAGCGGGTCAGGTGGGCGAGTGCGAGGTTGCGATCGCCGGTGGATGTCTCGGAGGAGAAGACCTCCTCGTCGACCTGCAGCTCGCGGCCGGCGAACCGCTCGATGCCGGCTCGCACGACATCGAACTTCTCGGCAGCGGTGTCGCCGCGCATGAGCGAGGTCGTCACGATCGCGCCCGCGTTGATGAGTGGGTTCAGCGGACGGCCGGTGGCGGCCTCGAGGCTGATCGCGTTGAACGGCTCGCCGCTCGGCTCGAGGCCGACGTGCTTCGTGACCTGGTGGAGGCCGAGCGCGTCGACCGCGAGGGCGAACACGAAGGGCTTCGACACCGACTGGATCGTGAACTCGGCATCGGCGTCGCCGGCCTCGTGCACGACCCCGTGGGTGCTGGCGAGCGCCGCGCCGAGTTGCTCCGGCTCGACGGTCGCGAGTTCTGGGATGTAGCTCGCGACCTCGCCGTCGGTGCGTTCTCGCACCGCCTCGAGCACGGAGTCGAGCGCGTGTCGGACCGGATCTCGCAGATCGGCTGGCATGGGGTCAGCATACGACCGGGTCGCCGCGTGAGCGAGACCGCGATCGGTGGAAACTGCGAATCGACTCCTCCTCCACAGGTGGGCAAATGTCGAGTTATTCACCTGCTGATCTGCGGTTTTGATGCCAGTTCGAATGTCAGTGGGTCGCGGCAGGATGGGGTCATGGACGGAATCGTCGAGGCGCTCGAGCAGGTGCGATCATCGCTGCTCGACGTCGTCGGGTTCGACGATCCCGCCATGTGGTCCGATCACGAGTTGCTCGCTGCGACCACCGCGATCGAGGCGGTCGGCCGGGTGATCGACGCGCGACGTGTCGCCTGCGCCGGCGAGGTCGGCGAGCGTTCCCGGGTCGAGCTGGGCGGTGAGCGGCTGTCGACCCGACGCGGATGCCGCTCCGTCGCCGAGCTCCTCGAGCGCGTCACGCAGGTGTCGGGCGCCGAGGCCCGGCGGCGCATCGCGCTCGGCTCGGCCACGCGCTCCCGCCGCGGACTGTCCGGCCATCCGTTGGAGGCACGGTTTCCCGAGGTAGCAGGGGCGCTCGCCGACGGAGAACTCGGGGCCGATGCAGCGTGCACGATCGTGCGCGAGCTCGACGGCACCCGGCGGGCCGCCGACCCCGTCGCCCTCCGCTCCGCCGAGCACGAACTCGTGGCGGCGGCGCTCGCAGCAGGCGAGGCCGCGCCGGTGCGCTGCTCCGCCGACGAGCTGCGGGTGCAGGCGCAGGCCTGGGCCGCGTTCCTCGACCAAGACGGGCCCGAGCCCGACGACGAACGAGCGATGCGGCGGCGAGGATTCCGGCTCGGCCGGGCTCGTGACGGGCTCATCCCGGTCGGCGGCGAGCTCCTGCCCGAGGTCGCTGCGGGGTTGCGCCGGCTCTTCGACGCGCACCTTGCGCCGCGGTCCGGGGGAGGCTTCATGACTGCCGAAGAACGAGCCGACATCGACCGCAACGGCGAACAGCGCACGGCCGATCAGCAGCGCCATGATGTCGTGGCGGCGATCATCGCGACAGCCGCCCGATCGGGCGAGCACCCGACGATCGGCGGGGCGGCACCCACGGTGCTCGTGAGCGTCCGCGCCGCCGACCTCGAGACCGGGCGCGGTGTTGCGCACGCCGACGGTGTCGAGATTCCGGTGTCGATTCGTGCGGCACGGCAGCTGATGTGCACCGGCGGCACTCAGCAGGTCACCTTCGACGGCCGCGGCCGCATCATCGGGCTGGGCTCGCCCGAGCGCTGCTTCACACCGCACCAACGCCGGGCGATCACGCTCCGCGATGGCGGGTGTCTCATCCCTGGGTGCAGCGTGCCGGCCGCGTGGTGCGAGATCCACCACGTCGTTCCCGACGTCGATGGCGGCCCGACTCACACCGACAACGGAGTGCTGCTCTGCTGGTTCCATCACCGCACGATCGAGACCTCGGGGTGGGGCATCCGCATGGTGAGCGGAGCTCCTCGGGTCCGGCCGCCCGCGTGGCTCGACCCTGGCGGCAGGTGGCGGCGGGCCACGAAGTCGCCGACGAGCATGGCCGACCGAGTCGAGCGAAGACCTGCTGCCGTGGCATGAGTCTGCCCGCCTCGCCTGACCGAGTCGAGGCGAGGCGGGCGGGGCGAGGCGAAGCGGGGCGAGGCGAAGCGGGGCGAGGCGAAGCGGGGCGAGGCGAAGCGGGGCGAGGCGTGCCGCCCCGGGCCGAAGCGGTCAGCGCGACAGCGAGACCCCGAGCGTGGCGAGCACGCCGAACACCGTGCCCCACAGCACGATCGAGATGATCTGCCAGAAGATCACGGCATTGCGGTTCGCGCCGAACGACACCATCGCGGCGGAGGTGAACTGGCTCGGCAGGATGGCCGGGCCGACGAGGCTCACGCCCGCGACGCCGTACTTGTCGAACGCCCGACGGATCTTCTCGCGCCGCGGCGACTCGACGGGTGCCTCGCCGGCGTCCGATCCGGAGTCCGACCCGGCGACGGCGGCGCCGCGTGCCGCCGCGGCCTTGCCGGCGACGACCTTGCCGCGCACGCCGTGCGCCGTCATCACGAAGATCAGCATCGAGATGACGTTGCCGACGACGGCCACCCCGATCGCGAGGGCGGTCGGCAGCCCGATCAGCACGCCGATCACCGCTCCGAAGTACGAGTCGATGAACGGGATCGCCGCCACGAGCATCACCCCGAACCACTGGAGGAAGGAGGGGAGGGAGGTGGTGAAGTCCTGCAGGGCGTCGATCACGACGAGTCCTTTCGTAGGGAGAGCGAAGTTCGGTCGGTGCCGGATGGCGTGGTTCAATCCTTCGCGGCGGGGCTCGGTCGCGGCAGTGCCGCGGTGTCAGGCGATCGCGTGGGAATTCGCACCTCGGACCGTGACAAATGTCACTGCCCTAGGCTCGGATCCATGCCCGCCGAACCCGCACGCAGTGTGCAGACCACCTGGCTGTACACGCTCGGGTCGATCGTCTTCTTCTTCGGATTCCTCGACCTCGTGGTCGTGCTGTCGATGCTCGAGACGTACGTGCGCACCGACGATGTCGTCACGGCCGTGCTCGTGGTGCTGCTGCTCATCGCGTCGGCGATGCAGCTGCGGTACTGCTGGTTCCTCCGCGTCGGCCGCGGCGGCGGCCTGCCGAACCCCTGGTGGACGGCGTCACTCGTGGCGCCCGCGCTGGCCGTCTGGGTGGTCGGCCTCTTCTCATCGGGCAACGAGCTCGCGGCCGCGGTGCCGCTGTGGGCGGCTGCCTCCCTCGTCGCCTGCCTGCTGCCGAAGCCGCAGCGCCGCCTCGTGCTGCTCGCCGGCCTCGTCACGGTCATCGCACACCCGATGCTCGCCACGGTCGTGACGGGCGTGCCGTTCTCGTTCGGGCGCAACTCCGACACGTGGATGATCGTCATCTTCGCCGCGATGCTGCCGGTCATGCTCCTCACGAGCATGTGGTGGTGGGAGGTCGTGGTGCAGCTCGATCGGCATCGCCGCACGGCCGCCGAGCTCGCCGTGACGCAGGAACGGCTGCGCTTCGCCTCCGACCTGCACGACATCCAGGGGCACCACCTGCAGGTCATCTCCCTGAAGTCCGAGCTCGCCGAGCGCATGCTCGAGATCGACCCGGCCGCCGCTCGCGAACTCGTGCACGAGACCCGCCTCATCGCGAAGCAGGCCCTCGAAGAGACGCGCTCGCTCGTCGCCGGCTACCGGCACGTCGCCTTCGACGACGAGCTCGAGAACGCCCGCGAGGTGCTCACCGCGTCGGGCGCCGAATGCACCCTGCGACTCGGGCCGCTGCCCGCCGACGCCCTCGCGCAGAGCGCGCTCGCGTCGGTCGTGCGCGAGGCGACGACCAACATCCTGCGACACAGCGAGGCCACGACGGTGACGATCGAATTGACGACGACGGCCGAGCGCACGGAGCTCGCGATCGCGAACGACGGCGTGCCGGTGGCGGATGCCTCGGCGCCCGGCCCTGCCGCCCTGCGCGCGCCGGGCTCGGGGCTCGCCGGCCTGCGCGAGCGGCTCGCCGCCGTGGGCGGCACGCTCGAGACGTCGACGGATGCCTCGCGCGCCCGCTTCGAGCTCCGGGCCACGGTGCCCGTGGGTGCGCGGGTGACGGCATGAGCGGCGGCATCCGCCTGCTCATCGCCGACGACGAGCACCTCATCCGCGGCGCCCTCGTCGCGCTCCTGAACCTCGAGCCCGACATCGAGGTCGTCGCGAGCGCCGACAACGGCGTGACCGCCGTCGAACTGGCGATCGCGACCGCGCCCGACGTGTGCCTGCTCGACCTCGAGATGCCGCACGCCGACGGGCTCGAGGCCGCGGCGCGAATCCTCGCCGAGGTGCCGACCCGCGTCGTGATCGTGACCCGGCACGCCCGCCCAGGTGTGCTGCGGCGTGCGCTGGCATCGAAGGTCTCGGGCTTCGTGCCGAAGTCGACGCCCGCCGAAGACCTCGCGCACGTCATCCGCGACGTCGCAGCGGGGCGCCGCTACATCGACCCCGAGATCGCGGCGACCGCGCTCACGGCGGAACGCTGCCCGCTCACCGATCGCGAGCTCGACGCGCTGCGCTACAGCCGCTCGACGACGAGCGTGCAGCAGATCGCCGAACGCCTGCACCTCGCGCAGGGCACCGTGCGCAACTACCTGTCCTCGGCGATGACGAAGCTCGACGCCTCGTCGCGGCACGAGGCCGCCGAGAAGGCGTGGCAGCAGGGCTGGATCTGAGCGCTGCGCACGCGCGGTGCGGCGCTGCTGGTCAGGGCGCGAGCCCCGGCACGAGCATCTCGACGCTGCGCTCGGCGAAGGCCGCGGCATCCGTCACCTCTCGCTCGCCCTCGTACGCGGCGAGGAATGCGCGGTGGAACGCGACGCCCACGATCAGCCGTGCGGCCGACTCGAGATCCGCATCCGCGCGGATGCGCCCGGTCGCCTGCTCCTCGCGGAGCAGGCGTGCAACGAGCGGCACGACCCCCTCGGGGCCGTAGCCGCGCGCACGCACGCCCTCGCGGTGCTCGGCGAGCAGTTCGGGTGCGCCGAAGATCGACGCCGACATCGGAAAGGTGCGCGTGAAGAACGAGAGCAGCGCGGTCACGATGCCCGCGAGCGTCTCGGGCAACGCCCGGTCGGATGCCTCGGGCAGTTCGATGCGCGGCATCCGCTCGGTGAGCACGGCGAGGAAGAGCTCCTGCTTGTCGGCGAAGTGCTTGTAGATGAGCGCTTCGGAGCACCCGGCGGCACGGGCGAGCTCGCGGGTCGTCGCGCCGACCACGCCACGATCGACGAGCACGATCGCGGCGGCGTCGAGGATGCGGTCGCGGGTGGTGGGGAGCTGAGGCATCCTGGCCTTCCACTTGACAGGTGAGTGTTTGCTCACCGTATCATCGAGGCAGGTGAGTAAATGCTTACTCACCAGACTTCGACCGAAGGACAGCCATGAGAATCGCAGTACTGGGAGCTTCGGGCCGCACGGGCGGCCTCATCGTCGACGCGGCGCGAGCGCGGGGCCACGAGGTGGTCGCGGTCGTGCGGCGCCCGGCATCAGCGCCGAGCGGAGCCACCGAGCGCATCGCCGAGGGGCGTGATGTCGACGCGCTCACCGCTGCCCTCGAGGGCGTCGACGCCGCGGTGTTCGCGATCGGGCCGACCTCGGCCAGCACCGACCACACCGTGATGCGCGAGAGCATGCCGGCACTCGTGACCGCCATGCGCGCCGCCGATGTGCGACGTCTCATCGTCGTCAGTGCGAGCGGGCCGTTCAGCGACGGCGACGATCCGTTCCTGAAGTTCGTCGCGAAGCCGATCGTGCAGCGCATCCTGCGCGAGCCCTTCGCCGATTTCGTCGCGACCGAGCCCGTCGTGCGATCGAGCGCGCTCGACTGGACGATCGTGCGACCGCCGCAGCTCAAGGACGGCGAGGCGCGCGGCCGCTACCGTCGCGCGAACGGCGGGGGAGTGCCGTTCGGCATCTCGATCCGCAGGGCCGACCTCGCGGCCGCGGTGCTCGATGTGCTCGACGACGAGGCGACCGTCGGGGCGACGATCACCGTCGCGGCGTAGGCGAGGTGACGGTGCGGCGCGGTCGTGACGGTGCGGCTGCGCGGTCGTTCCGGTGCTCGGCGTCGGTCAGCCGTCGAGCACGTCGAGGTCGATCTCGATCTCGTCGCCTTCGCCGATGCCCTCGGCCTTCAACACGGCCTTCTTGAGCGGCAGCGCGTAGGTGTCGCCGCCCGGGAAGATCGAGGTGGCCCACGTCGTGCCGCCGACCGTCGCGACCACGCGCACGGAGTCGAAGCCGCGCGGCATCCGCGGTTGGTCGGAGATGTCGGCGCTCGGCTCGGGCGGCACGTCGACGAAGAACCAGTTGCGTCGCGCGGTCCATTCGTAGATCTCGGCGGTGAAGCGGATGCGCATGTCGCGATCGTACTCGTGGCCGGTGAGACCGGGGCCGCGACGTCGACTGGGCCGCGTCTAAGGTAGGGCGGTTCATCTGAGGTGGGCGGCGCCCATCTGAGGTGCCGAATCCCGCCGAAGATGAGGCACTCGCCCGATACGCACCCCCTACCTCAGCGAGGAATCTGGTCTCAGTGGCCGGAACCCGGCCCAGCAGGTCTCGAAGGGATCGGAATCATGAACCTCGCATACGGCTACGTCGCACAGACGCTGCAGATGCACGACGAGCTCGACGCGGGTCGCCTCAACGAGCGGCGTCGGAACGCCGCCGACCGCCGGGCGCTGGCGGGCGAGCGCGCCGACGGCGGTCACGGCCTCGCAGGCCGGTTCGCCGAGTGGCGCCAGGGCCGCTCGCGGCAGCGCATCGACGGCCTCCCGGTCGCGCACTGATCGCCGCCGCGCGTCGATCGCCTCCTCTGCTCGTGCTCCGGCCCCGCCTCATCGGCGCGGGCCGGAGCTGTGGACTTGGGCGCTTGACGGCGGCGTCTTCTGCTCTCGGGTGATCGTTTCCAGTTGCGGGCGAGGACGAAGAGGCGCTCTTCGCGACCGAGGGTTCCGTAGTGGTGGGAGAAGCCGAGTCGGCTGTAGAGCTGCGGGTGGTGGCGAAATCGTTGGTCGATTCCGGGCATGTCTCAGAAATCTGTTGTTCTTCCGGGTCTTTCGCACGCGACGTCCGCACAGCGTCTGGGGTTTTCAGATCAGGCTCATTCGCTATGGTCTCCAGTGGATAGCGGCCCGACTCGCCGGGTTCAGATGACCGTTGGAGGATGAGCATGCTCGAGATTCCGCAGCCTGATGTTGTGACTCCCTCGACCAGGCCGGACTTGACGAACGTGCGTTTCCTCAAGAGTGATGTCAATTCGCCTCTCATCGAGGTCGGTGACTATACCTACTACGACGATGAGGGTGCGGGGGGCCGGTTCGAAGACGTGAACGTGAAGTACCTCTATGGTCCGCAACGACTGCTCATCGGCAGGTTCACCGCGCTCGGACCAGGCGTGACGTTCCTCATGCCGGGAGGAAACCATCCGATGGTCGGACCGTCGACGTATCCGTTCACGATGTTCGGCGGGACTTGGGCGGACAACACTCTCGAAACCTTCATGGCGATCGAACAACCTGGGGACACGGTCGTCGGCAACGACGTATGGATCGGCCGTGAAGCCACGATCATGCCGGGCATCTCTATCGGTGACGGCGCGATCATCGGCGCGCACAGCGTTGTGACCCGGAATGTCGAACCATACGCAGTCGTCGCGGGCAATCCCGCACGGCGGATCCGGGTTCGGTTCGCCCCTGAGGATGTTCAGCGGCTGATGTCCAGTCGATGGTGGGACTGGCCCATCGAACTCATCACAGAGCGCGCGGCGACGATCATGGCCGGGACTCCCGCTGAGCTCACGGCCATTGACGATGAAAGGCGGATGAACACGTGACTGATACGACTGAGCCCGTCGCTGCACACAGCGTTGCGGTGCTCGACTATGGCATGGCCGGTCCATACGCTGTTGCCTTCGGGCCGGGCGGGGACCTGTGGGTCACTCTCGTGAACACCGGGGAGCTCGTGCGGCGGTCCCCGGACGGGTGCGAGCGCCGGTTCACTATCGGTGAGCGGCCAGGGCAGCTCACCGTGACCTCCGAAGCGACGTGGTGCGCGGTGACCGGCGCGGATCGGATCGCCATCATCACGAGCGATGATCGGCTGAACTTCATCGACGTTCCGGGTGGGCCGTACGGCATCGCGGCTGTCGGCCCCGATGCGTGGGTGACGCTCATGCAGGACAATAAGCTCGCCGTGGTCGGTCGGGACGGAATTCGAAGCGAGGCCGCCGTCCCACTGGATGGCGCATACCCGGCAATGGCCACCCCCCATCGGGACGGTTCCGTCTGGGTTTCGCTCAACCAGCGCGGGGCGCTCGCGCGATGGGATGCCGCAGGCGATACCGCACTCATCACGCTGCCCGACGGCGCAGCCCCAGTCGGCATCGCGGCAGCAGGGGAGCATGTCTGGTCCGCCGACATCGCTCGAGGAAGCATTCTTCGGGTTGACGGCGATCTGCACGTCAGCGACTTCGCCCTCGCGCCTGACAGCCGGCCGCACGCGGTGATCGCCGACGACACAGGGTGCTGGTTCACAGAATGGGGAGCGAACAGGCTGGGCAGAATCACGGCGGAGGGCGACCTCGCCGAGTTCGATCTCTCAGGCATCGGAGAGGAACCGCACGGCCTGGCTCTCGATGGTGACGGCGTCGTATGGATCGCCTTCGAAAGCGGGGTCGTTGCCGGCATCAGGCCGTAGACGGCGGTACAGAACACCGCCAGAAAACGAACAACTCCACAGGCCGGAGTTCTGCGTCGGTCAGCCGGCGGCCGCGATGACCTCGCGGTGCAGGGCGAGCAGGCTCGCCGTGCGGTCGGCTGGGCCGCGGCCGAACCCGCACTCGGTGCCGATGCCGAACGAGCCGACGCCGGCGGCCGCGAGGGCCTCGCGGGCGGGAGCGACGCGGGCGAGCGCACCGTCGACGCCGTCTTCGTGGTGCACGAGGCCGAGGAACGGCGTCGTCCCGGCGGGCAGCGCCCACCCGGCGAGGGGCGCGAAGTACGCGGCATCAGTGCGCTCGATCGGCACGGGCAGGTGCACCCAGTCGATCGGCCGGTCGAGCCGGGCCCCGAGGGCGTTCGCGACGGCGACGAGCTCGCCCGCGTCGGTCGGCTCGACGAAGTGCTTCTCGGCGACGTCGCCGTAGCAGAGGTGGAATCCGAGCTGCGCTCCCGCGGGCACGCGCGCGGCGAGTTCGGCGGCCAGGCCGGCGATCGCGTCGACGAGCCCCGGGGCATCCGCGCCGCCCTCGGCGAAGAACGCCTCGAGCGGACCGCCGCCGAGGCTCACGCCTTCGAGGTAGGCGAACTCGGTCGCCATGTCGACCTGCACGGCGAGGTCGTCGGCCGGAACCACCGCGGCGATGCGGTCGACCTCGGCAGCGAGTGCGGCAGCGTACGCCGGGTACACGGCGGCGCGATCGGCCGGCGCCACATAGGTCGTGATGGGTGCGAGCGGCGACGGCAGGCACACCTGGAAGCGAGTGCCCGCGGCGATAACGCCCGCGTCGCGCAGTCGTGAGAAGTCCGCGTAGCTCGCGGCCGCGGCATCCGCGTAGCCGAGCGAGCCGAACACGAGGTCGGATGCCTCGACCGAGCCGTCGAGCACGAGCGGGCGCAGGTCGAAGCCCGCGACCATGATCGGGTCGATCGGAAGGCGGCTGAGCCCGTCGACGGCGTCGAACGCGGCACCCTGGAACAGGATCCAGTGGAACCGCTCGCCGACCTCGCCGTCTGGGATGCGCGCGAGCTCGCTGCCGAGCTCCGTCGCGACGACGCGGAAGGTGGCCTCGGCGGTGGGCTGGTTGATCGATCCGACGAGGTGAGCACCGGCGACGCGGGGGAGTTCAGGCATCCAGCAATCGTAGATCGGTGCCGCGGCGCATGACGCGAGCGCGTGCCGGCCACCCCTCGGGCGGGGTCTTGCCGCGGCATCCGGCTCGTCGTAGGGTCGCGTGCGACGGCGCCACTCACCGACGATCGGAGTCGACATGCCCGCCACCGCGCTTCCCTCGAATGGCAATGAACCAGGCCGCGACAGCGCCCCGAAGACGTGCGATGCGAGCGGCATGGCCGAGATCCACCGCTTCTTCCGTGCCGGGTTCGGCGAGGGTCGCGCGCTCGTCGAGGGCGTCGGCGAAGCGGATGTCTCGCATGCCGACGTCGTCGGCGACCACCTCTCGATGCTCTCGGTCGGGCTGCACGCCCACCATGAGGGTGAGGACACGATGCTGTGGGGCGCACTCGAGCAGCGCGCGCCCGCGTGCGCTGTGCACGTCGCGCGCATGAAGGAGCAGCACGCGCTGATGCTCGTGCACCTGAATTCGCTCGACGCCGCGCTGCCGGCCTGGCGAGCGAGCGGCAGGTCGACGGATGCCGCGGGCGTGCTCGCCGCGCTCGACGGCATCACCGCCGCCCTCGCCGCGCACCTGCCCGATGAGGAGACCAACATCGTGCCCGTCATGGAGGTGACGCTGACACCCCAGGAGGTCGACGCGCTCGCGGATCACGGCCGCAAGGCGACTCCGAAGGGCAAGACCTTCGTGCAGCTCGGCGCGATCCTCGCGGCGCAGCCCGATGGCGGTGCCGAGTGGCAGCGCACGCACCTGCCGGCGCCGGTGCGCCTCATCTGGCGCCTGGTCGGCAAACCGAAGTACGAGGCGAATCGCGCGGCGTTGCTCAGGCGGCGGTGACCGGGCGGTCGCGCTCGACTCGTCGTCCCTGATTCCGTGTGCCAGTTCCCCCTCATCGATGAGGGGGAACTGGCATATCGATTTGCGGAACAACAGGATTCGATTCGCGGAGCAACAGGATTCGAGTCGCGGAACATCAGGACTCGAGTCGCGGATCATCACGTCCGATTTCCGCGACTTGAACCGGGTGCGGGCGGTCGAAGAGCAACGATGATGGAGTCATGACCCGACGCCACGCCACGCTGCCGACAGCGCTCGGCGAGCTGCTCGTCGTCGCCGACGGTGAGGCGCTGGTCGGCATCTACTTTCCGGGACACTGGCACCCACCGGCATCCGGTTCGATCGGTGTCGAGGTGGAGGCCCGCGGCGACGCCCTCATCATGCGACTCGGGGTCGAGCTCGCCGAGTACCTGGCCGGCGATCGAGCGGCGTTCGACCTGCCGATGGCGCCGGTCGGCGACGAGTTCCAGCAGGCCGTCTGGGCGATGCTCCGCGACATCCCGATCGGCACGACGACGAGTTACGGCGAACTCGCCGCGCGGCTCGGCGACCGCAATCTCGCGCGTCGCGTCGGCAACGCCGTCGGGCGCAACCCGCTCAGCATCATCGTGCCGTGCCACCGGGTGGTCGGCGCCGACGGATCCCTCACGGGCTACGCCGGCGGACTCGAGCGCAAACGCCACCTGCTGGAGCTCGAGGGGGCACCGGTCGTCGCGCAAGGGCGGCTCTTCTAAGCCCGATACCGCTCCCGACACCGCCGGGACGCCGGGCAGGAAGGGAATGGCCGCGACGTACACTCGCGGTGAGGGCGAAGCCCCCAGGCCGAGATTCCGGCACCGGTGCGACGAAGGGGCCAGGATGTTCGGTTCGAAGAAGAAGAAGAAGATCAGCCTCGAAGAGCTGATGGAGCAGCTCAGGCCCGACCTGAGCCGGGAATCGCTCGGCGTCGGGCCCGACTTCCCGGGCGTCGCCCCGAACCCGCTCATGAGCGGTGATGCACGGAAGCGCCATGCGGAACTGCGCACGGGGGCGCTCGCGCTCGGTGTTCTCGTCGACTGGCGAGAGCTCAACAGCAACCCCCGCTTGGTCATGATGTTCGACGTGGAGACCGCCGACGGCATCACGTTCCGCGGTATCGCAGACGAAACCGTCACGATCACCGAGCTCACCCGACTCGCCCCAGGACAGACGTTGCCCGTGCGCTACCGGCCGGCCGTCATGGACCACTACGTCGCCCTCGCCCGCGACGCGGACCCCGCCCAGGTGCTGCAGCTCTCCGACGAGATCGCCCGCCGCAAGGGGGCCTGAGCCGAAGCCATCGGCCGGGTGCGGTCCTACGCGTCGGTGACGGGTCGCACCGCGTCGCCGACCGCGATCGTTCCCGCCGACTGCGGCACCATGAGCACGCCGAACCACGTCTGGCCGCCCCATCGACGGTGCTTCGCGAGCGTGCGGATCGGCTCCTTGCCGCGAGTGATGGTCTCGGGGTCGATCGTCGTCATCACGCAGCGGTCGCAGACCTTCGTGATGCGGAAGCGCACCTCGCCGAGGTCGACGAACGGCCAGTCGTCTTCGGCGAACGGCTCGTCGCCGTCGATCACGATGTTCGGCCGGAAGCGCAGCATGTCGAGGTACGGCGTCTCGTCATCGGTCCAGGCGTTGAGCTGGGCGAGCGACGCCTCGCTCGCGAGCAGCACGGGCGCGGAGTCGGCCAGGGTCAGCCGATCGTCGGGGAGGCCGCCGTTCTTCGGGTTCACCGTGCGTTCGCGCGGATCGGGCTGCCAGACGAGTCGTGCGTCCATGCCGAGCCGAGAGCTCAGCCAGGCGTCGGCCTCGTCGCCGGCGGGCAGCGCGCTGCCCTGGCGCGAGTGGCCGACGGGGATCGGTGCGGCATCCGTCGGGAGATCGACCCGGAGCGGGTCGCCGGCGCCGCCGCGATCGCCGAGCAGGAGCCCGCCGTCGGCGAGCAGCTCGGC
Source organism: Agromyces sp. NPDC056965 (assembly GCF_042673425.1). Classification (NCBI taxonomy): domain Bacteria; kingdom Bacillati; phylum Actinomycetota; class Actinomycetes; order Micrococcales; family Microbacteriaceae; genus Agromyces; species Agromyces sp. NPDC056965. The sequence continues at coordinate 53,282 of NZ_JBHURI010000007.1, forward strand.
CGTCAGCGCGAGCATGCCGTTCTTCTCGCGAGCCGTCACCTGGGCGCCGGATGCGTCGACGACGCCCCAGCGACGATCGCCCGCGAGACCCCACGGCAGCACCTCTGCCGAATCGACGTCGAACCCGGCGAACGACTTGACGGGATGGATCCGGAGGCGGGTGACGTGCATTCGAGCATGCTAGCGAACCTCGCCGGGGTGGTCCTGTCGGTGGCCGGTGGGAGCCTTCGGACATGGCAACCCATGAACATCGCATCCCGCTCACCATCGACTACGTCGAGATCTCCGCAACCGACCTGGCCGCCGCCCAGGCGTTCTACGGTGAAGCATTCGGCTGGCAGTTCACGCCGTACGGAGACGAGTACGTCGGCATCCGCACGTCGGCCGAGGCCGAGGGCGAAGAGGCCGGCGGGCTCACCCTGGCCGCCGAGATCCCGAAGGGCGGGCCGCTCGTGCTGCTCTACAGCGACGACCTCGATGCCACGCTGGCCGCGGTCACCGCCGCGGGCGGCACGGTGATCAACGGTCCGTACGAGTTCCCCGGCGGTCGCCGCTTCCACTTCACCGATCCGAGCGGCAACGAACTCGGCGTCTGGTCCGACCGGTAACCTACGACGCGTACCCCGGCGGGCTCACCAGGCGATGAGCCTGACCGGGGTGACGCGAAGCAGGGTGCTGTAGCGCGCGGCCATCGAGGCGGGGGTGAGCTCGAGCGGCGGCAGGTCGTCGGCGTACTTCGCGAAGTAGTCGTCGCCGATGCGGGGCATCCACTCGGGCGAAGCGCCGTCGAACACCTCGACGGTGCCCTGCAGCACCGTCAGCTGCTCTTCGTCGGCGCCCGACTCGAGGTGCACGAGCACCTTCGGATCGCGCTTCGCGTTGCGCACCTTCACCGCGCCCGGTTCGCTCAGCACGATGACGGCGCCGTCGTGCCAGAGGTACCAGACGGGCACGGCGTGCGGATAGCCGCTGCGGCTCGTGCTCGTGAACCACGCGATGCGCTCGCCGGCGAGGCGGGCGAGGGCGCGCGCGTGCAGATCGTCGGCGGGGTCGAGCACGAGCGGTGCGGCGTCGGTCATCGTCTTCCTTCGTTCGGCGTTCTCCGACGCTACCGGGCGAGACGGTTCGCCCAGATTTGTGTTGCGGAATGCAACAGGCAAGCCTATTGTTGCAATAAGCAACAGGAGGAACCATGGCCAGCGAATCGAACACCGGAACGCCGACGGAGCGCGCCAGCGCGACCGCCGACGTCCTCCGTGCGCTCATCGTCATCAGCCGCCGTGGCGTCGCCGACGCGCGCATCGCGAACATCAGCCTGAGCATGACCGACCAGTCGATCCTCGGCTACATCGTCGACCACCCCGGTTGCCGTTCCATCGACATCGCGCAGGCGTTCCGCCTGAATCGCTCCACCGTCTCGCGCCAGCTCGCGGGCCTCATGAAGCTCGGCGTCGTCTGCGAGAAGACGGATGCCTCCGGCCGTGGCCGACCGCTCCAGCTCACCGATTCGGGCTGGGCGGCCTACGACGAGGCAATCGGCATCCTGCAGGGCGTGGTGGACGAGAACCTCGACGACTGGACCGACGCCGAGGTCGCCCGCTTCGCGCACGACCTGCAGCGATTCAACACCGGCACCGCGGGGGAGACCCGCCCGCGGCATCCGTTCGAGGCGCCTCCCGCGTCTCTCGACAGGGCCAAGAGGAACCGTGCCCCACAAGGGACGGAAGGAAAGAAGGAACAGCAATGACCGCACTGCGCAACATCACCGTGCTCGGCACCGGAGTGCTCGGCTCGCAGATCGCGTACCAGACCGCCTACAGCGGCTTCGACGTCGTCGCGTACGACATCGACGATGCCGCGCTCGAGGCCGCGAAGCAGCGCTTCGCCGGACTCGCCGACACCTACGTGGCGGAGGGTGTCGAGGGTGCCGCCGACGGCAAGGCCCAAGCAGCGCTCGGCCGCATCACCCGTTCATCCGACCTCGGCGAGGCCGTGGCGAAGGCCGACCTCGTGATCGAGGCGATCCCCGAGAACCTCGAGATCAAGCGCGCCACCTATGAGAAGCTCGCGACGCTCGCCCCCGAGCACACGATCTTCGCCACCAACTCCTCGACGCTGCTGCCGAGCGACCTCGCGTCGTTCACCGGCCGTGCCGACCGCTTCCTCGCGCTGCACTTCGCGAACCGGGTCTGGGCGCACAACACCGCAGAGGTCATGGGCACCGAGGCCACGAGCCCCGAGATCTTCCAGGCCGTGGTCGAGTTCGCCGGCGAGATCGGCATGGTCCCGATCGAGATCAAGAAGGAGAAGGCGGGTTACCTGCTGAACTCCCTGCTCGTGCCGTTCCTGCAGGCGGCCGGCGAGCTGCTCGTCGACGGCATCGCCGAGCCCGACGCGATCGACAAGACCTGGCGCATCGGCACCGGCGCGCCCATGGGGCCGTTCCAGATCTACGACATCGTCGGTCTCACGACGGCGTACAACATCTCGATGATGGGCGGCGCGAAGCAGCAGGCGTTCGCCGCGCTCATCAAGGAGCGCTACATCGACCAGGGCAAGCTCGGCGTCGCCACTGGAGAGGGCTTCTACAGCTACCCGAAGGGCGAGTAGCAGCGAGCGCCGGGGTCGCAGCGAGCGTGGGTCAGACCCACGACCGGCGCGCGGCCTCGGCGCCGAGCTGTATCCGGGTGGTGACGCCCGCCGTCTCCATGAGCTCGGCGACGCGCCGCTGCACGGTGCGCACCGAGATGCCGAGCTGCGCCCCGGCCGCGGCGTCGGTGAGGCCGAGCAGCAGGAGCTTCAGCAGGTCGCGGTCCACCGCGTCGTGCGCCCCCGGCAGCTCGCCCGTCGAGATGAACCCGGTCGAGGTCGCCCAGTACTCCTCGAAGATCGCGATCACGAGGTCGAGCAGGCCGCTCGGATGCACGAGCAGCGCTCCCGATGAGCGATCCTCGCCGCGGGAGCGCATCGGCAGGAGCGCCATGTCGTCGTCGGCGATGATGAGCCGCGTGGGCAGCGTCGGCAGCACGCGGATCTCTTCGCCGTAGGGCGCGGACTCGCGCGCGGCATCGATGAACCCGGGCCACTCGAGCACCGCCTTCTCGACGATCACGCGGTAGGTCACGCCGCGTTCGAGGGCGTCGTCCTCGGCGGTGTTCTGCTCGGCGTCGAGGAAGGCCACGTCGCTCAGCATGAACACCCGCACCTGTTGCCTGGCCGACGCCTGCAGTTGCGCGAAACGCTGGCGCACGGCATCCGCACCGAGCACGACGTCGACGACGTCGGGCGTCTCGCGCTGGGCCGCCCCGCGCCGGTAGATCTCGCTCAGTTCGACGAGCGCCTCGTGCGCCTGGGTGAGGCGCCGTTCGCGATCGAGGAGCATCGGCTGCAGCGCGAGCGACGGCGGCGAGGCGACGACCCGATCGGGGGCGGATGCCTGCCTCGCGAGCAGTCCGAGGCGCTCGAGCTCGGCGACGATCGCGCCCACCTCGGCGGACGACTTCGCGACGGATGCCGCGAGCTCGTCGACGCTCGCCGACGGCGACTGCAGGATGAGCCGGTACAGCGCGGTGTGCTCGTCGTCCAGTCCGATCGCTTCGAGCACGAACGCCTTCCGTTCCTCGTCACGCCGATCCGCCGTCGTGGCGGATCGAAGCCATGGCATCTCTCCGCCACCACACTAGCCACCGGCCCGTGAGAGGTTGCTTGGCAAGTCAGTCCGAACGCGTGAGAGGTATCCCTATGCCACGAAGCATCAGACCATCCGCACATCGACGCCGATCGATCGCAGCCGCCATCAGCGGCCTCGCGATCGGTGTCGCCGGCGTCGGCGCGGCCGCACTTCCGGCCACCGCCGACCCGACCGGGGGCGGCACCCCGCCACCGGCCTCGACGTCGGCACCCGCCCCGGCGGGCGGATCGCACACCGTCACCCTCATCACCGGCGACCGGGTCACCGTGACCGATCTCGCGGGCGGCACGCACGCGGTCGAGATCGACCCCGTCGATCCCGGCGAGGGGTTCCAGACCCTCGACGTCGCCGGCGAACTGCACGTGCTGCCTCGCGGCGCGATGCCGTACGTCGCTGCCGGCGTCGTCGACGGCGACCTCTTCAACGTCAGCCGGCTGATCGAGTACGGCTACGACGACGCGTCCGTCGATGCGACGCCCGTCATCCTCGAACTCGACGGCGACGCGGCGGCGCGCAGCTTCGCAGCACCCGTGCCGGGCGTCGCGCTCGGCACTCCGCTCGCGAGCATCGGCGGCGCGGCTGCATCGGCCGATCACGCGAGCGCCGAATCGACCTGGGCCGCATTGACGGATGCCGCGGCATCCGATGCCCGGAGCTTCGGCGCCGGCGAGCCCGACGCGGTGAGCCTCGGCGGCGGCGTCGCGGCGATCCACCTCGACGGCAAGGTGCAGGCGACGCTCGACGAGAGCGTTCCCTACATCGGCGCACCCGAGGCGTGGGCGGCCGGGTTCACCGGTGACGGAGTGACGGTCGCGGTGCTCGACACGGGCTACGACGACACCCATCCCGACCTCGCGGGCCGCGTGCTCGCCGAGTCGACGAGCTTCGTTCCCGACGAACCCGTCTCGGATGACCCGAACGGCCACGGCACGCACGTCGCCTCGACGATCGCCGGAACCGGCGCCGCGAGCGGCGGCACCCACCGCGGTGTCGCCGACGGCGCCGACCTGCTCGTCGGCAAGGTGCTGAGCAACGCCGGCGAAGGCCAGGACTCGTGGATCATCTCCGCGATGGAGTGGGCCGCCGAGCGTGCCGACATCGTCTCGATGAGCCTCGGCACGCGGTACGGCGACGACGGCACCGACCTCATGTCGGTCGCGCTGAACGAGATCTCGGCCGAGACCGACGCGCTCTTCATCGTCGCCGCCGGAAACTCCTCGGCCCCCGAGACGGTCGGTTCGCCGGGTTCGGCAGCGAGCGCGCTCACCATCGGGTCGGTCGACGACCCGAGCGGCGAGCTGTCGTGGTTCTCGAGTCAGGGTCCGCTCGTGCGCTCGGGTGCGATGAAGCCCGACCTCGCAGGCCCCGGCAACGACGTGACCGCCGCCCGATCGGCCGACAGCCCGGGCGAAGGCTCGTACATCGGCATGAGCGGCACCTCGATGGCGACCCCGCACGTCGCGGGTGCCGCGGCGATCGTGAAGCAGCAGCACCCCGAGTACACGGCGGCGCAGCTGCGAGCGGCGCTCACGAGCACGGCGACGGATGTCGGGCTCACGCCCTACCAGGTCGGCGCCGGCGTGGTCGACGTGGCCGAGGCGATCGAGGCCGACATCCTGGCCTCCGGATCCGGCGACTTCGGCATGCTCTCGTGGGGCGAAGACGACGCCCCCGTCACCCGCACGATCGAGTACGCGAACCGCGGTGACGCCGAGGCGACGATCGACCTGAGCGCGAAGCTCACCGACACGACGCCGGGCGGCCCCGTCGGCGAGGCATCCGATGTGCTCACGATGGATGCCGCTTCGCTCACGATCCCGGCCGGCGAGAGCCGCTCGGTCACGCTCACCGCGGACCCGGCGAAGGTGCCCGCGGGAGCGCAGCTCTCGGGCGTGCTCACCGCGTCGATCGACGACGACACCGTCACGCGCACCGCGCTCGGCATCATCGCCGAGGCCGAGCGCTACGACCTCACCGTCGCGGCGACCGGCTTCGACGGCGAACCGCTCGCGACCTACGGATGGATCTGGAACGCCGAGACCGGTTGGTACACCTCCTTCGGGGTCGATGGCGAGACGACGCTGCGACTGCCGGCAGGTCTCTACTCGGTGATGTCGTTCATGGACGTCGCCCGCAACGCGGACACCCAGGCGATCGCGCTCGTCGGCGACCCCGACGTCGTGCTCGAGGGTGCGACGACGGTCGCGTTCGACGCCCGCGCCACCGAACCCGTGACCGTCGACGTCGGCGAGAAGGGACTCGAGGCGACGGTGCGCCGCATGGACTACCAGGTCGACGGATTCACCGGCAGCGCCATGGCTCCCGTCTGGGTCGATGAGCTGTACGCGCAGCCGATGGACGCGCCGGAGGCCGAGAGCTTCGACTTCACGACGAGGTGGCGACTGCAGGAGCCGACCCTGTCGCTGAACGCCGGCAAGGAACGGCTCGACCTCATCGCGCAGGCCGGGTCCACGCTGCTCGACGGCGAGATCCGGGCACGTGCCGTCGACGTCGGACTCGGCAGCGCCGAGGAGTTCGCAGCGGTCGACGTGGCGGGCAAGGTCGCGGTCGTGACCCGCTCCGACGTCGTCTCGGCGCCCGAGCGCTCGGCGAACGCCGTCGCCGCCGGGGCGGCACTGCTCCTCGTCGTGAACGACGCGGACGGCGAGCTCAGCGAGTGGGTCGGCTCCGCCGACTACCTCGCCGACGCGCCCATCCCGGTCGCCGCGATCAGCGGTGTGCAGGGCCGACAGGTGCTGGCGGCGATCGCGAAGAAGAAGGTCACCGTCACCGGTGAGGGCATCGTCGACGCCGACGAGATCTGGGACATCGCGCGCTACAGCGACGGCGTCATCCCCGAGAACCTCGACTACCGGCCGCGGAAGCTCGCCCGCATCGACACGACGTACTACGGAGCACCCGCCCTCGTCGGCGAGTTCCGGTGGGACTTCGTGCCGGGCGTCGAGTACGGCACCGGCTATCCGATGCGCACCACGCGCGGTCTCGAGCGCACCGAATGGGTGAACACCGACCAGGTCGAGTGGTACCAGGACGCGACAGTCGTCGACGCAGGGTGGCAGATCCGCGACGTCAGACGCGGCTACGCGCCCGGCGAGAAGGTCGAGTCGAGCTACTTCGGTGCGATCGTGCGACCGAACGTCGGTCCGGGCTACTGGGCGCCGAACCGCAGCGGCGACTTCGCGCAGGTCAACCTGCCGTCGTGGGCCGACGGCGCGACCCCCGACCGCACGGGGACGTTCGACACCTACTCCGGCGCCGAGGACCGGTCGCAGCTCATCGAGGTGTACCTCGACGGCGAGCTCGCCGAGTCGACGGCGTTCCAGAGTGCGACCGTCTGGGACATCCCCGACGGCGAGTCCGAATGGCGCGTCGTCGACACCGCGACGCACGACGGCACGTACCTCGAGTCGTCGACGTCGACCAGGACGGAGTGGACATTCACCTCGACCGGTTCGGCCGACGACACCACTCGCCAGTTGCTGCCGATGATGCAGGCGTACTACGACGTCGACCTCGACGAATCGGGTGTCGCCGGAGCCGGGCGCAAGCGCGGCGCCCCGGTGAAGCTCGAGCTCGAGCTCGGGCACGTCGCCGAGGCATCCGGCATCGCGGCCATCGCGGACGCGACGCTCGAGGTGCGGGTCGACGGCGGCGAATGGAAGCCGGTCGCACTCGACGTCACCTCGGCCGACGGCACGGTCGACGAGCCGTCGGAGGACGGCCCGCCGATGTTCTCCGAGGGTCGCGACGTCGTCACGGCCTACGCCGCGAAGCTCCGGGTTCCCGACGCGGGTGCATGGGTCGACCTGCGAGTGACGGCGACGGATGCCGCGGGCTCGACCTTCACCCAGGAGATCGAGCGGGCGTTCGAGGTCGCTGCGGCGAAGAAGGGCGGCGGGCACGGCGGCAAGCACTGACCGCGACCGGAGCGGGCACCGGTCACCGGTGACCCGATGAACGACTGAGGCCCGAGCGACACCGCCGCTCGGGCCTCAGTCGTCGCGGTCGGTGCTCGGCTTGCGGTTGCGGTTGCGGCGCGGCTGGTCGAGCCCGATGTGCACGCGCGTGCGCTTGCGCTCGAAGACGATGAACCCCGCACCGAGCGCCCAGAGCGGCAACTGGGTGAGGAACGCGAGGCGGAACGCCTCGAGGCTGTACGTGTCGGGCGCGCCGGCGCCCTGCGCGTCCATCGCGATGCCGATGAGCAGGATCGCGAGGAGCGCCGCGAGGAACCCGCCGACGTTCACGATGCCCGTCGCGGTGCTGAGTCGGTGGCTCGGGTTGTAGGTGCGAGCGTGGTCGAAGCCGATCATCGACGCGGGGCCGCCCGTGCTGAGCGCGAGGGCGAGCGCGAAGAGGAGCCAGAGCGGAGCGGGGCCGGGCCACAGGATGACGGCGAGCCATGCGACGACCTGGATGCCGATGATCGGCAGCACGAGCATGCGCGAGCGCCGCATCGGGTGCCGGCTCGAGAGCGCCCCGATGACGGGGCCGACCACCATGCCGGCGACGACGTAGACGCTGAAGATGAGCGAGGCCATCGCGGGCGTGAGGCCCTCGCCGACCGTGAGGAACGGGAATCCCCAGAGGAGGATGAACGCCGTGCCCGAGAACGGCGTCGTGAAGTGCGACCAGAACGCCAGCCGCGTCGCCGGGTGCGCCCACGACTCGGTGAACCCCTGGCGGAGGTCGGCCGACGACGTCACGGCTCGAATGGCGCCCGTCTGGGTGTCGACGCTCACGTCGGCGTCGCGACCGGGCGGGCGATTGCGGATCACGGCGAAGGTCAGGACGGTGAAGAGCACGCCGAGCCCGGCGAGGCTGCCGAACGCGACGGTCCAGCTCGTGGCGTGCATGAGCGCCGCCAGCGGAAGGATCGCGAGCAGCTGGCCGCCCTGGCCTACGATGCCGGTCAACTGCACCATGAACGGCGCCTGACGCACCGGGAACCAGACCGCGACGACGCGCAGCACGCTCGGGAAGATCGCGGCATCGCCGGCGCCGAGCAGGATCCGGGCGAGGATCGCGGTGCCGACGTCGGGCGCGAACGCCATCACGAGCTGACCGGCTGCCATCAGGAACATGCCGATCGTGATGATCGGGCGCGCGCCGAACCGGTCGAGCAGCACCCCGACCGGGATCTGCATCGCGCCGTAGACGAAGAGCTGGATGACCGCGAACATCGAGAGCGTCGAGGCATCCGCGTCGAATCGCACGGCGGCGTCGACCCCGACCGCCGAGAGCGACGTGCGGTTCGTCACCGAGAGCATGTAGGCGGCGACGCCGACGCCCCACACCAGCCAGAGACGCCAGGGGCGCACGGGCTCGGGCAGGATCGTCACGGGCTCCCCACTGCGGCTCATCCGACGACGGACGACTCCGGTCGGTGGTTCCAGCGTATCCCGAGGGGACCGGCCCGAGCGGCGGGTCGCCGGCTCGCTCGCCGGCCGGTGCTCGTCTTCCCACTAGGCTTCTGGGATCATGGGCCGAGCATCGGGGGAGTCGCGCGCGCGTGTGACGCTGCGCGACGTCGCGGCCCATGCCCGCGTCTCGGTTGCGACCGCGTCGTACGTGCTCTCCGGCACGGAGCAGGAGGGCGCGCGGTACTCCGACGAGACCGCCGAGCGGGTGCGGGGTGCCGCGGCCGAACTCCACTACCTGCCCAATCGCATGGCCCGGTCGGTGCGCACCGGGCGAACGGGTGTCATCCAGCTCGTCCTGCACATGCTCGGCGACCCCTGGACGTTGAGCATCGCGGAGTCGTTCACCGAGCGGGCGCCGGAGCACGGGTTGACGACGTTGATCGCGATGGACTCCGACTTCGCAGCGGCGCTGGCCCGGAGCGAGTTCGATGCGGCATTCGTGGCGGCCGCCGGTGTCGCGGAGACCGCGCAGTGGCGTGCGGTGCTCGGGCCGCTCGCTCGCAAGGTCGCGGTCTACTCCCCGGTGCTCGAGCCCGACGGATTCGACGTGATCCGGTTCGATGACCGCCGAGCGTCGCGGGTGGCCGTGGAGCACCTGCTCGAGCGCCGCCGGCACGTCGGCTGCCTGGCCGTCGCGGCCGATGCCGACCAGCCGCTGGGGAGCGCCCGGCGCCAGGAGTACGTCGAGGTGCTGCGCGAGGCGGGCCTCGGGGTCGCCGAGGGCGACATCGCGGAGTACGAGAAGGACCTCCTCGACCCGTATCGGGCGGCCCGCGCGCTGCTCGACCGCGACGACCGCCCCGACGCCGTCTTCGCCGAGGCGGACTTCGCCGCATTCGCGGCGGTGCACACGGCACGGGAGCTGGGGCTCCGGGTTCCGGAGGACGTCACCGTCATCGGCATCGGAGACTCGCGGCAGTCCGAGCACGCCGACATCAGCTCGGTCGGCGCGGTGGACATGCGCGCGCGGATCATCGAGTTCGTACTCGAGCGCGCGCTGGATGCGGCGACGCCGACGAACCGGATCCTCGACCTCGAGCCGACGCTGTTCGCGCGCGGATCGACGACGCCGTAGCCAGCCTTGACGCAAACGTCCAATGTTTGCTAGCTTCTGCGTAATCGTTTAAGCAACTTCCGCTGTCCAGCGGAATCGACTGGCGCCGCAGTGCTGCGGCGGAGAGGAATCGACATGCGATCACGAGTCTTCCGGTACGGCATGGGTGTGTTGGGAGCGGCGGCGGCGGCGAGCCTCGTCCTCACCGGCTGCTCCTCCGGCGGCGGCCAGGCCGGCGGCGACGGGCCGGTCACCCTGAACTACACGATCTGGGACCAGAACCAGGAGCCCGCGTTGCGCGAGGCGGCCGACGCGTTCGAGGAGCAGAACGAGAACGTCACGGTCGACATCACCGTCATCCCGTCCGCCGACTACTGGACGAAGATCCAGACGCAGCTCTCGGCGGGCTCCGGGCCCGACGTGTTCTGGGTCAACGGGCCGAACTTCCAGCTGTACGCCTCGAACGACCAGCTCGCTCCGCTCGACGACGCGGGCATCGACACCGCTGACTACCCCGAGTCGCTCATCGACCTGTACTCGTACGACGACACGCTCTACGGGGCGCCGAAGGACTTCGACACGATCGGCGTCTACTACAACAAGGCGCTCTTCGACCAGGCCGGCCTCGCGTACCCCGCCGCCGGATGGACGTGGGACGACTTCGTCACCGCCGCCGAGAAGATCACCGACCCGGCGGCCGGCGTCTACGGCACCGCGGCTGCGCCCTACGGCCAGATGACCTACTACAACACCGTCTTCCAGGCCGGCGGAGAGGTCCTCACCGACGGCGCGACGAAGTCCGGCATGGACACGCCCGAGGCGGCGGAGGGCGTGCAGCTCTGGGTCGACCTGATCGAGAAGGGTGCATCGCCGACGCTGCAGCAGCTTGCCGACACCTGGCCCGGCGACACGTTCAGCTCGGGGAAGATGGGCATGTTCTTCGACGGCTCATGGGCCGCCGGAACGTACAGCTCGGCCGAGGCGATCAAGGACGTCGTCGGCGTCGCACCGCTCCCGGCCGGCCCCGTCAGCGACACGTCCGTCATCCACGGCCTCGCCAACGCGGCATCCGCAAGCTCGAAGAACGTCGAGTGGGCGAAGAAGCTCGCCGTGTTCCTCAGCGGCGAGGAGGGCGCCCAGATCCAGGCGAAGACCGGCACGGTCATCCCCGCCTTCAACGGCACCCAGCAGGAGTGGGTCGATGCCCTGCCGACCATCGACGCGCAGATCTTCCTCGACGAGGTGGCGAACGCGACGCCGCTGCCGATCTCCAAGAACACCGCGGCATGGATGCCCATCGAGGAGAAGTACATCAAGGAGATCTTCTCGGGGCAGACCGACACCGAGACCGGTCTCGCCGCCATGGCCGAGGAGATCGACGCGAAGCTCGCCGAGGAGTAACGCGAGCATGATCGACACCGCCATCGACGAGGTCGCCCCGGGCGCTGCCATCGCGCAGCGCCCGGGCGGCCCCGCCGCACCGAAGCGCCGGCCCCACGGCCGCAACCGGGCGTGGTGGGCCCTGCTGTTCATCGGCCCTGCCGGCCTCGGGCTGCTGGTGTTCTACATCTGGCCCATCGCGCGCGGCATCTACCTCTCGTTCCAGGAGGTCGGACCATTCGGCGGCGAGACCTTCGCAGGGCTCGACAACTTCATCACCGTCTTCCAGGAGCCCGACCTCGGCCGGGCGCTCGTCAACACCCTGCTGTACGCAGGGATCGCCCTGCTCGGCATCCCGATCGCCATGGTCGTCGCCGTCCTCCTGAACACGCGAGGGCTCAAGTTCCGCGGCCTCTTCCGCGTGCTCTTCTTCATCCCGGTCGTGACGATGCCGGTCGCCGTCGCCCTCGTCTGGAGGCTGCTGCTGAACGTCGACTACGGCGTCGTCAACCTCACCCTCGGTGCGATCGGGATCCCGGGCCTCGCGTGGCTCTCCACCCCCTGGGTGAACATCGTCATCCTCGCCGTGATCGGCATCTGGATGGCCCTCGGCACGCAGATCATCATCCTGACGGCCGGGCTCCAGGGCATTCCCGAATCACTGCTCGAAGCGGCAGAGCTCGACGGGGCCGGACCGATCCGCCGATTCTGGTCGGTCATCGCCCCGCTGCTCTCGCCGACGACGTTCCTGCTGTGCGTGCTCAGCGTGATCGCGTCCATGCAGGTGTTCGATCTCGTGTACCTCATGATCGACCGGATCTCGAACCCGGCCTTCGCCCAATCGAAGACGCTCGTCTACCTGTTCTTCGAGAAGGGCTTCATCCAGCACGACCTCGGGGCAGCCGCGGCGATCGCCTGCATCCTGCTCCTGATCATCCTCGGGCTGAGCGCCGTGCAGTTCTGGCTCCAGCGGAAGTGGGTCCACTATGAGTGAGACGACGGCAATCCTCCAGGTCGACGCCGGCCGGGGTCGCTCCGCCGGGCGGTCGCTCGTCTGGGTGTACGTGCTGCTGATCGCAGGATCGTTCTTCATGGTGTTCCCGTTCATCTGGGAGATCCTGACGTCGTTCAAGACGCTCTCCGGCGCCTCGTCGGTGCCGCCGCAGATCTTCCCCGACCCGATCACGTTCCGGGCCTACGACAAGGTCTTCGACACGCTTCCGTTCTGGAACCTGCTCGGCAACTCGGTCCTGCTCACCGTGCTCCGCACGGCTGGCCAGGTGATCCTCTGCACCATGGCGGGATACGGATTCGCCCGGTTCTCGTTCCCGGGCAAGAACTTCCTGTTCGTCGCGTTCCTCGCGGTCCTGATGGTCCCCGGGCAGCTGTTCATCCTCCCGCAGTACGAGATCATCCAATCGCTCGGACTCGTCGGCACCATCACCGGCATCGCCATCCCCGGCCTGTTCAGCGTCTTCGGCACCTTCCTGCTGCGGCAGTTCTTCCAGTCCCTCCCGCAGGACATGGAGGAGGCGGCGCGGCTCGACGGCGCCAACGAATGGCAGATCTTCTGGCACGTGATGCTGCCTCTCGCGAAGCCCGGCATCATCGCCCTCACCGTGCTGACCGCGTTGTGGTCGTGGAACGACTTCCTCTGGCCCCTCGTCGTGGCAGGCAACGTCAACTCGATGCCGTTGAGCGTCGGGCTCAGCCTGCTCACGGACCTGCGGCTGAAGGACGACGCGCTCCTCATGGCCGGAGCGCTGCTGAGCTCGCTGCCGATGATCATCGTCTTCCTGGTGCTGCAGCGCCAGTTCATCCAGGGCATCGCCTTCACCGGTTCGAAAGGTTGAGAAACAGAAATATGGACACCACACGGATGCCGGTCGGCGTCATCGGATTCGGGGTACGAGCGCTGCTCACCGAAGAGCTCGCCGCCCGGCCGGACGTCGAGATCCGGGCCATCTGCGACCCGTCCGAGTCGGCGCAGGTGCGCGCCGGCGAACAGTTCCCCGAGGCGCTGATCACGGGCGACCTCGACGAGTTGCTCGCCGCCGGCGTCGAAGCCGTGTTCGTGCTGACGCCCGACCACACCCACGCCGAGGTCGTCGGCCGGTGCCTCGCCGCCGGGGTCGCCGTGTTCTGCGAGAAGCCGATCGCGATCTCGGTCGAGGACGCCGACCGCATGCTGGAGCTCGCCCGGTCGACCGGTGCCCGGCTGTACCTCGGCCACAACATGCGGCACATGCCGGTCGTGCGCCTGATGCGCGAGATCATCCAGTCGGGTCGCATCGGCCAGGTGAAGGCCATCTGGTGCCGGCACTTCGTCGGCAACGGCGGCGACTACTACTTCAAGGACTGGCACGCCGAGCAGTCGCAGGTGAACTCGCTGCTGCTGCAGAAGGGCGCTCACGACATCGACGTGATCCACTGGCTCGCCGGCGGGTACACCCAGCGCGTCTCCGCGATGGGCGGCGTCACCGTCTATGGCGACCCGGCACTGCACGGCGACCGCGCCGGCGAGATGATGACCGACTGGATCAGCGTCGACAACTGGCCGCCGACGGCGCAGACGGGCGTCAACCCGAACGTCGACGTCGAAGACCTGTCGATGGTCACGATGCGACTCGACAACGGCGTGTTCGCGAGCTATCAGCAGTGCCACTACACGCCGGACTACTGGCGCAACTACACCGTGATCGGCACCGAGGGGCGGATCGAGAACATCGGTGACGGACCGGACGGCGTCGTGAACGTCTGGACGAAGCGGCATCCCGGCTTCGCCGCGCCCGACGAGGTGATCCAGATCCCCGAGGCATCCGGATCGCACGGCGGCGCCGACCCGGTGCTGCTCGACGAGTTCCTGCGATTCGCCCGGGAGGGCGGCGCCACGGAGACGTCGCCGATCGCGGCACGCCAGGCCATCGCCGTCGGCGTGCTCGCCGCCGAATCGCTGCGGAGCGACCAGGGCGCCCGCACCGTTCCGCCGCTCGCGCCGGAGCTGATCCGATACTTCGACGACGGGCAGCCGGGTTCGCACGGCAGCGTCCCCATGGCCGCCACCGTCGCCGAGCACTGACCCCCACCCAGCACCATCCAGCACCACCCAGCACCACCCGGAGAGGCACGCCTTCCGCGCACCCGACGCGTGAGCCATTCCCGATCTCGATTCACCGAAGAACCGATCATCCGCAGGAGGACTCATGAAACACACGCGAACGAAACCGATCGCGATACTCGGCGCCTCGGCGCTCATCACCACCGCGATGGCCCTCGGCGCAGCCGCCGGCCCCGCAAGCGCCCAGCAGGTCGGCGGCAACGCGCCGTTCATCAACTCGTGGTTGGTCTCCGGGCCGTTCGACACCGCGGTGGCGGATGAGATCTACGGGTGCGAGGTCGCCGAGGCGGTGAACCTCGCGAGAACCGCGAAGGCCACCGCCTCGTCGTCGCTCGACGTGAACCCGCCGGCCCAGCTGATCGACGGAGACATCCGCAAGCAATGGGTGGCCGAGAACGACGCCGCTCCGACGGTCACGCTCGCGTGGGACGCCCCGATCTCGCTCAACGAGGTGCGGCTGGCGCAGTGGGGCGACGCCCGCCATGTGAACGGCTCGTACGCACTCTCCTTCACGCTCGCCGACGGATCGACGATCGAGTCGCCGAAGGTCGCGAGCACGTCGGGTTCGCCGTCGTCGCCGACCGTGTACTCGCACGACAAGACGATCGCCGACGTGGTGTCGATGTCGGTCGCCATCGACCCCGGACTGGCGCCGTACCCGTCTGTCACCGGCCTGTCGGAGATCGAGGTCTACGAGCGCGTCGAACCGGCAGAAGGCGAGGCGTCGATCGACCCAGCCGTCGGCGGGACGCTCGGCGACGACGCGGAGTCGAACGAGTGGGAGTACTTCGACGACCGCGTGTACAACCGCAACTACGACGACTACCAGGACCTCTCCGGCTACTACTCCGTCAAGAAGGGCGAGGACACCAGGAACAAGTTCGTCTACGCGCACACCTACGTCTACAGCCCGAAGGCGCAGAAGGGTTTCGTGAACGTCGGCGCGAGCGGCTCGTACCGCCTCTTCGTCAACGACGACTGCGTGACCGGGAAGAGCACTCCCGTCGAGGTGCAGAAGGACCTGACCAAGCAGGAGGTCGACCTGAAGCCGGGCTGGAACAAGGTCCTGCTCCAGATCGAGCACACCTACACCGAGGACGTCAACGGCAACGGCGTGCCGGTCGCCAAGGACCAGGACGTCGCCTACCTCGGCTTCTACGGCCGGGTCGGTGACGCGAACGGCAACCGGATCGACGGCGTCGTGAGCTCGGTGAACGGCCCGTCCGAGAAGCTGAAGATCGACACCCGCCCGCTCGAGGCGGCCGGAGCCGACGAGAAGGCGCTGCCCGAGGGCGCGCTCCCGACCGGATACCTCGAGTGGCCGTACGTGTGGAACAAGTCGGTCACGGGGAGCAAGCACGGCGTGTCGGCCTCGTCGTTCCAGTTCATCGCGAGCGGCGGAGCGCCCGGCTACACCTGGAAGCTCGTCGACGGCGAACTCCCGAAGGGGCTCGAGCTGAACGCCGACGGCACGATCGCCGACGGGCTCGTCGACGGCATGCCCGACCTCTCGAGCACGAAGGGCATCATCAGCCCCGATGCGCGCCTCGGTGAGTACGAGTTCACCCTCGAGGTGACGGACGCCGACGGCGCCACCAAGACGAAGGACTTCACCCTCACCGTCGAGGACCGCCCGAACCGCAAGTTCGAGGAGGGCCGGGTCGGCGCGCTCACGCACTCCACTCCGGTCTACCGGTACTTCGTCGACCCGAACTACGCGGTGGACCAGTGGGCGCAGCGCGCGAAGGAGCAGGGCCACTCGCTGGTGTCGGTCGAAGCGCTCCAGCAGAACTACTACTGGCCCTCGAAGTTCGCCGACCCCGCGCACGACCGGAACCAGTACCTGCCGAAGGACGCCGACGGCAAGGTCGTCGACGGGCTGAAGCCCTTCGCCGACGCCGTCAAGCGATACGGCATGGACTTCGGGCTCTACTACGCCACCGAGGGCGGCGGCCTGCAGCACTACTCGACCGACGTGTTCGTGCAGAACGTCGAGGACCTGCTCGACCGCTACGACCCGGCGTACCTCTACTTCGACGGTCCGCAGACGATGCCGAACGCGAACTACGACGTCATGTACAGCGCGGTGCGCAACCACGGCGCCGAGGTGATCATCGATTCGAACGCCTGGGGCGAGGAGTACGGCGACCCGGATCTCCGCACCGCCGAGGCATCCCACATCTTCGCCAACACGAGCGCGGACCACCTGGTGAAGCGCACGCCGATGGAGCCGTGGAAGATCATCCTCACCGATCACGAGCGGTCGCCGTACTACGGACAGCGCGACGACTTCCGGCTGGTCACGCAGGAGATGATCATGAACGCGGGGCGCGGGTACGTCGACAACAACGACCAGACCGTGACCAACAGCCGCGGCCCGAACTGGGATTCCCCGACCGACATCGCGACTCGCTACCCGCGCGCGGCGCAGGAGTACATCGACGTGCGCGAGGGCCTCGCGGACTGGTTCTCCTCGTCGGGCGTCGACCTGCACGAGTCGACCACCGGCACGACCCCGTTCTTCCTCCCCGGCTACGGCTACGACGACGACGGACTCGGCAACTACGACCGGTTCGCCTTCCCCGGGGCGGATGTCGGCCCGCAGTGGGGCTATGCCACCCAGCGCGACAACGTCATCTACCTGCACATCCTGGCCGGACCCGATGGGAAGAAGGGCTTCGACGCGATCGAGGGCGGCCGGCTCTCGCTCGGCGGCATCGAGCACGAGGTCACCGCGGTCACGCACCTGAACACCGGAACGGAGATCTCCTCGTTCACCCAGGACGGGGAGGAGGTCGCTCTCGACCTGTCCTCCGTCGCGGTCGACCCGGTCGACACGATCATCAAGATCGAGACGGATGACACGGCGCGCACCTACGAGCTCACCGACGCCACCGTCGACGCCAGCCCGCTCCGATCGGGGCGACTCAAGCTCATCGCGGGCGGGTACATGACGTACCCCGCGCTGGCGGCGGAGCTCGACAAGGTGGTCTTCACCGCACCGGACACCGGTGTCGTGAAGGTCAACCGGAACGGGACCGTCATCCCGCGAGCGGACGGCTCGGTGGAGGTCGAGGTCGCCGTGAAGTCGGGCGGGGTCACCAAGAAGACCCGCGTCACCGTGTCGGTGAAGGACGGCGTCGCGTACATCGGCGACGACCTGTCATCGGCCGTGCTGCGGATCGGGGGCAAGGAGGCGTACACGGAACTCCCGATGAACGCGCAGCCGGACTACGCCCTCGAGGGCCGCTCGGGTCACGGCCAGTCCGTGCGCCTGGATGCCGCCGACATCACCTGGCACGCCGGCAGCGTCGACCTCGACGGCGGCACCAAGACCGAACCGATCGCCATCACGGAGGTCGACACCTTCGGGTTCGCGAAGGGCAGGGTCACGACCCCGCAGGTCGCCGAGCCGACGCGCGGCGTCGTGTGGGCGGAGGTCTCCCTCGACGGGAAGACCGTCACCAGCAACCGGGTGTTCCTCGACCTCCTGCCGACCCGCGAGGTCGCCGCGACCGCGACGGTCACGACGAGCGACGGGTCCGAGGCGGGCTCGAAGCTCACCGACGGCATCGTCATCGATGCGGAGCACCTCGCCGGATCCGGTTGGAGCACGGCGGCCGACGGAGCGTCGTGGGCCCGGTTCGACCTCGCCGTCCCGGCCGAGCTGTCCAGCATCGGCCTCCAGTTCAACAAGTCCGGACAGCGCTACGCGAACACGCCGCGGAAGATCGTCATCCAGACGAGCGTCGACGGCGAGACCTGGACCGACGCGCAGTCCGCGGCGGGCCCCGACGGGTCGGTGTACTGGGGTGCGGTGAACGCCTACCCGGTCACTGGCGTCGCGCAGCACGTGCGGATCTCGTTCCCCGAGGGGTCGGCCGGCGCATCGCTCGACCTGCTCGAAGCGCAGATCCATGCCACGCACGAGATGACCGGACTCGCGAGCATCGAGGCGGAGCCGAAGCTCAGGGGCAACAAGCGCACCGCCAAGGTCCAGGTCACCGGTACCTCCTTCCAGGGCGATGCCGTCTCGGTGCGACCCGGCGCGGTGAAGATCGTCGCCGACGATCCCGACGTCGTCGCGGTCGACGACCGAGGGGTCGTCTCGGCGGTCGGCGAGGGACGGGCGACGATCACCGTCGACGCGAACGTCGACGGCTATCGGGCGTCGGACTTCTTCGACGTGACGGTCGATGCGGATGGCCGCCTGTCGCTGCCGACGTTCATGGAGAGCGTGCAGCTCTCACTGAGCGGCAGCAGCGTGCGCGTCGGGCACCCGTTGGTGGCGGACGTCGAGGCGAAGCTCAACACGGGAGCTGCGGCGAACCCGGCCGAGCTGACCACGAAGCTCGAGTTCAGCGACCCCCGGTTGGCGCAGGTCGAGGGCAGGAACACGATCGTGCTGACCGAGCCGGTCGCGGGTTCCGTCTCCGCGACGGTGCGGGCCACGGTCACGTTCGACGGCCAGACGCTCACGTCGGGCCCGGTCGCGCTGACCATGACGGGCGACAACCTCGCGAGCGCGGCGACCGTCACGGTCTCGTCGGTGCGCGACCGCAACGGCGTGCCCGACGGCGACGACGGCGACGATCGCTACGTCGGCGCCAAGGCCGTCGACGGAGACACGTCGACATCATGGGCATCGAAGCAGACGGATGTCTCGCCGTGGGTGAAGCTCGACTTCGGCAGCCCCGTGCAGGTCGACCGCGTCAACCTCGTCGACCGCGGTCATGACGTCAACCAGATCGTCGAGGGCCTGCTCGAGTGGGAGGGCGGCAGCAAGCTCGTCACCGGGATCCGATGGGAGGGACAGCCCGACAACATGATCACGCTCGACGCACCGGTCACGACCTCGTGGCTGAAGTTCACGATCGATCCCGACAACGTGTTCGACAACCAGGCGGTGCGCGGCGAGGCCGGCCTGGCCGAGTTCGGCGTCTACGCCGCCGCGGCGGAGCGCAGCATCGTGGCGGCGCCCCTGGTCTCGGCGCCGACCACGATCGGTCAGCAGCCGACGCTGCCGGCCGAGGTCGGTGCCGTCTACAGCGACGGCACCACCGGCGTCGTCGCGGTCAGCTGGGATGCCGTGCCGGCCGAGAAGCTGGCCGAGACGGGATGGTTCATCGTCGAGGGTGCGCTCGACGGCAGCGAGGTGCGGGCCCGAGCGGTCGTCACGGTGCGCTAGTCGCAGAACGGAGAGCCGGCCCGGTGCCCCTCACGGGGTACCG